>SHYL01000004.1 GCA_009692825.1 Dehalococcoidia bacterium
CAGGGCTGGGAGATGGCGCTGACGGGACCGGGGCCTTCAGGTGCAGAGAGCGGCAGATAGAATGCCGCGTAACTATCCAATGCTAGTCTTTGTATGTGATCTATGATGCTGTGCCTGTCGTCTGCATTCAAGGTAATAGATTCCTGATACAAGAGCTGGTCAATGTCTTTGCTCTGAGACGCGCTGTAATTGCGTGGTCCGCGGCTTTGCCAGAAGTCTTTCAGGTTGTCGGGGTCCGGGTAATCGTCTATCGGTGTATAAAGGACCGCGATGTCATACTTAAACAGAATCAGCTCCTGATTGAACTCACCCGGATATTTTCTAACCTCTATCTGTGCGTCCAACCCAATTTCCTTGAGGTTATCCATCAATATCTGGCCTTTTACGTCAGGCCCGTATTTCTTATTTGGGAAGAGGTATTTGCCCTGGCCGACCATTATCCTGACCGAAGTACCCTCTTGAATACCTGCTTCAGCCAGCAGGCGTTTAGCTTCACGAATCTTTCCGTCCCGGTCCCTGTTATTCTCCTTGCGCAGCGAGAGCGTGTCTTCAGCGAGTCCCCATTTTGTGAGTCCCATGGGAGAGTTAAGCTGAATTTTGCCTGAATATGGGTTCGCTTTAGCCATGGCGTCATTGTCTATCGCCAGGCGGATCGCTTCTCGCACACGGATATCATCGAAGGGCGCGCGCGTGGTGTTAAGCACTACTTCCGGACCGCTAACGGTGTCAATCGGCCGCCACAGTACTACTTTGCTGTTCAGCTTGGTCAGCTGCTCTACCTGGTCCCAATCGATGGGTTGAAACATAAGATCAATCTGCCCGAAACTCATGGCTAGCAGCAACGTTTGAGGGTCGTTGATAGGGGAAAGCCTTATACCATCGAGGTAGGGTAAGCCTTTGTCCCAGTAGTTCTTGTTTTTTACGAATTCAGCGCCCACATCGGGGGAGTAGCTCTTGTATATATACGGTCCGCTGCCCACAACAACGACGGCCAGGCCTTCAGGCGATGCTGAAGCAATATGCTTTGGAACGATGCGCATGTACGGGCTGGCGAGTGTATTGAGCGCGGAAGCCCAGGGCTCCTTGGTAATGATACGCACGGTGTAGTCATCCGGCGTTTCCACTCGATCTATGGAGGAAAGCCTATTCCTCAAGATTGATGTGGTCCCTGAGAGCGGGGAGGCGGACCTGCTTATGCTGAAGTGTACGTCCTCAGACGTAAGCGGCTGCCCGTCATGGAATTTCGCATTCGGCTGTAGATGCATGACGAGCGTATGGTCGTCCGCGAATTCCCAACGCGTGGCAAGGTCGCCGACGATGGTACGGTTAGGGGGCGCGCCGGAGTACCGGACTAAGCCATCGTAAGCGGGCTGTATAAGCGCCTGCCCGAGGATGTCAGACTGAGTGAAAGGGTCGGAAGATTTAGGCACGGTGCCTGTATACGCGACCTTCAGGATGCCGCCGCCGCTGGCTTTGTTGGGTGGTTTACCTTCCTGCTGTCCTGACGTAGAAGGGGTTACGCTTCCGGGCCCAGGGGTCTTGCCTTCGTTTTTGGGCGTGTCGCTACCGGAGCACGCCGAGATAAAAGCGAGGCTAAAAATTGAAATTATGAGAGCCGTCAGGAAAAGTCGATTTTTCTCCATCAGGCATCTATCCTAGAATAAATCAAATAAACCAATCCAAAGCTTGTCACCTGTCAAAATATTGTACGCCTTCAGGAGGCATATGGATGTAAACGTATTCAATACTCCGTTGTTATTTTCCTTAAGCACGGTTGACTCAATAATCAACATTCGTAAATAAGATACAGCGCGGCAGTGCAAACGAGCGCTGGGGAGAACTATTTTTTCTTTACGTAGCAGGTGTATTTACCGTTGGTGACGCTGATGTCCAGCAATTCGTTGCGTGTCTGCGTGCACCATGCCTGCATATCGCCTCGAACGGCTTCGTCATCAGACACTACTTCTATCACCTGGCCGGACTGCATGAGGTCGATAGCTTTGGCTGTCTCCCAGATGGGTACCGGGCAAAATAGACCCAGTGTATCCAGTCGTACGTCAGGTGTGATTGATCTACCGACCATCCCGCTGCCCCCTTCCTACCGGGAAGGTGGTTAGAAAATAGGTTAGCGAGGTACCCTGGCTTCGTACAAAAAGTCTGGATCTGGTCGCTCGAAGGTTTTTGTAAGCGTACCAACCATCCTCTTGTTCCCCTTTCATTTCGGGAAGGGGATGGAATTTAGCCTGGAGGACACCCCCAGTTCCCCCGTCAGGAAGGGTTGCACCCTTCTGTGCATCCCGCAGGAACCAATATTTAGTGCTAGCCATTAGCGTTTCTGTGCAAAGCTGGGACACCCTGAAACCCCCGTCAAGAGGGTTTCACCCTTCTGAACTACCCTAAGAAATTTTTCGATTGATTTCCATGCAGTCGAGTTGATATATCTACGAGAATAATGTTCAGAGTGAGCCCTAGAACGTGAGAACCTTGTCGGCATCGTTCATTTCTTCCAGGAGGAAGGATGTGAGACCGCGAGGCTCATCGATTTCAGGAACGAGCGCGTCCTTGTTTACGCCGCACAGGAACATAGAGGATGTACAGGCGTACAGCTTAACATCGCCCAGGCGCTTAACTTCCTGCCACAGTCCCTGCAGATCTCCTACTTTAGCGGACTGAAAGCGCTTGAAGGCTTCCTGGGCCGGCTCTTTATAGCCAGATGAGAGGTTAAAATCATTGATGTGTGCCTTAGTCATCTTAAGCACGGCCTCGTCGCGGAAAAAAATACGGACCTGTATCTCGCAAACGGCGGCGGCCATGGCGAATGTGGCCACCTGCTCGATATTATTGAAGGAACCGTTAGATACGATGATAGCTAATTTTTTCATTTGGTTTGATTCTACCACGCTCGAAAACACGGAGTTACATCTATTGTTAGATAGCGCCTGCATGGTATTCTTAAATCGAGTTGCCTAATAAATAGGAGTGGTAAGCAGTCTGCGGTTAATTTTTCTAGCGCTGATGGCATCGTTGGTGCTATTTTTGTGCTCGCGCTCAGAAGGCAATCAGACGCCCGTACCACAGAACTGTCAGACGCCTGCACAACTGGCTACGGCGACACCTAATACGCAGCCGACTCCAACAGCTTCTCCTACGACTGTAACCTCGGCAACCCATACGTGAAGAGCGACAGCATCGCACTATTCGGCAATTCGCTTGGTTCGATAGCAGGCACGGCTGTGCCGTTAACGGGGGGGGGTAAGCTTGAAGGCAGTGGTGGCGTCATCCGGATATATCATTTCCTATCTCCCAATAGGCGTTCAGGGGCTGGTTCCGCCAGTCTTAATACTGCTGGGGACGGCTGATGTGGTCATTCCTCTGCAGGACGCCAGGAGATTCGAAAACGCGCTGCGAGCTGACGGCAAGCAGGTGGAGGTGAAGTACTATGAAGGCGTGCCTCACGAGATACTGAACGATCCGAAGTGGGGGGACCAGTCACGAGCAGACGCGGTGGAGTTTCTCAAGAGAAAGCTGGCGGAATAGGCTCGGCTAGCCTGAGATGTCGAACAGGTCACACACGAACAGCTCGATATATTTCCCCTCCTGGCCATTGATGAGAGCCTTTTGCTCTTCCGGATCCTCTCCAAACTCAATCCCTTTAGCAAAGTCAGCCTCGGCATCCTTTTGCTTTTTGAGCATGAGGTAGGATAATCCTCTTCCTGTATAGGCACTTCCTCTTCGAGCACCTACGTCGGATGAGTCGCTATCTATAACTTTGGTGAAGTCTGAAACGGCTTGTTCATATTTTTTGAGGAGTCTCTGGCTTTCCGCACTATTCAGGTAGGTTATGGGGTAATCAGGATATATATCCAGCTCGTAACCGAAGTCTGCAACGGCATTGTCATACAGTTCCAGCTTATGCAGCGCGACGCCACGATTGTTGTGAACGCACTGCAGCCTGGGCAGCAGTTCTAGGGATTGCGTAAAGTCGCTGACGGCTTTCTGAAGATTTCCCAGGCGAAGATGGTCTGTGCCGCGAAAAAAATAGCCGAGGGCCGTAGGGTCCAGGGAGACTAACTTGTCGTGGTCATTGAGCGCCAGCTGGTATTTTCCGAGTATCGATTCGACCGTGCCGCGATTGCCATAAGCCTGCGTGAAGAATGGGTTGAGGTCGATGGCCTTTCCAAAGTCGACAAGAGATTTGTAGTACTCCCCTGTTTGAGCGTAGCACATACCTCTCCGGTGGTATGCCTCCGCGTACTTGGGGTCGAGCTTGATGGTCTTGTCAAACTCAGCGATGGCTTTGTAGCACAGCTCCTGCCTCTGAAATTCGAGGCCTGCGGAGTACGGAGTTTCGCCCGGACTTCCACCGCCGCAGCTCAGGGATAGGATTGCGACGACGATGGCGCCGAGGATCAGAGGCAACGTTCCATTTTTCATCGTGAGGAATTGTACAGCTAATAAAAAGTAAACAAAAAACGCTCCAAGTTCGGAGCGCTTAAAGTTTTTAACGACTGAATAGTGTAAAGAAGAGGGCTCATACCGGCCCTATGTCTCCCGATATTATTCAAGAGAACCGACCTAGAAGTCCTGATAGAGGCCACCCCGAGTTTTTAAGTCGGAGAGCATTGGCCTATTACCAAGGGTACTCCCTAGAAAGGAGGTGATCCAGCCGCAGCTTCCGCTACAGCTACCTTGTTACGACTTCGTCCCAGTTACCAATCCCACCTTCGGCGCCTGCCTCCTTACGGTTAGCGTAGCGACTTCAGGTGTTACCGGCTTCCATGACGTGACGGGCGGTGTGTACAAGGCCCGGGAACGTATTCACCGCAGTATGCTGACCTGCGGTTACTAGCAACTCCACGTTCATGCAGGCAGGTTGCAGCCTGCAATCCCAACTGGGGGATAGTTTGATGCGATTAGCTCCGGATCGCTCCTTAGCAACGCATTGTCCATCCCATTGTAGCGTGTGTGTAGCCCAGGGCGTAAGGGCCGTGCTGACTTGACGTCATCCCCACCTTCCTCCCGGTTGTGCCGGGCAGTCTGCTGTGGAAATTAACACAGCACGAGGGTTGCGCTCGTTGCGGGACTTAACCCAACACCTCACGGCACGAGCTGACGACAGCCATGCAGCACCTGTGCAAGCTACTGACTTAACAGTTCGATCCCCTTTCGGTTCACTACTTCATGCATGTCAAGCCCTGGTAAGGTTCTTCGTTTTGCATCGAATTAAACCACACGCTCCGCTGCTTGTGCGGGCCCCCGTCAATTCCTTTGAGTTTTAACCTTGCGGTCGTAGTTCCCAGGCGGGGTGCTTAACGCGTTAGCTTCGGCACGGAGGGGGTCGATACCCCCCATACCCAGCACCCATCGTTTATGGCGTGGACTACCCGGGTATCTGATCCGGTTTGCTCCCCACGCTTTCGCTCCTCAGTGTCAGGTTGAGCCCAGAGAATCGCTTTCGCCACTGGTGTTCCTCCCGATATCTACGCATTTCACCACTACACCGGGAATTCCATTCTCCTCTGCTCCCCTCAAGCCAATGAGTATCTCTTGACCCCTCCCGGTTGAGCCGGGAGATTTCACAAAAGACTTTACTGGCCACCTACAAGCCCTTTACGCCCAATAAATCCGGATAACGCTTGCCCCCTACGTATTACCGCGGCTGCTGGCACGTAGTTAGCCGGGGCTTATTCTATGGGTACCGTCCTTGCTCGTCCCCATAAAAAGAGGTTTACGACCCTAAGGCCTTCATCCCTCACGCGGCGTCGCTGCGTCAGGCTTTCGCCCATTGCGCAAGATTCCCTGCTGCTGCCTCCCGTAGGAGTTGGGGCCGTTTCTCAGTCCCCATCTGGCTGTACATCCTCTCAGACCAGCTACCCGTCATAGGCTTGGTGGGCCTTTACCTCACCAACTACCTGATAGGACACAAGCCCCTCCTCAAGCGACTTTCGCCTTTGCTGACTCCTCTTATGAGGGGCCAGGCTATGCGGAATTAGTCCTTCTTTCGAAGAATTATTCCCCACTCGAGGGTAGGTTACTTATGTATTACTCAGCCGTTCGCCACTGCTCTTGAACCCTTGCGGGCCAAGAGACCGTTCGACTTGCATGCATAAGGCACGCCGCCAGCGTTCATCCTGAGCCAGGATCAAACTCGCCACAATTTTTACAGAGTGACGTTTTTAGACTCTGCTCTAATTTTCTAAACACTGTTAAAACCCATAGTATCTATCCTTGCGGAGAGATATTTCTGGGGGATTTGGTACGATTTCTTCCTTACACTATTCAGTTGTTAAAGATCTAACCCGGTCTTTTTTGGAGCCCCTCGGAGAGAGTGAAAGTTATACTTTCCTTTTCGTTCCGGATGGGATTAGAGACAAGGACAACCATATTTCTATGGGGCTCATGTATAGTACAAACCCAAAAATGGCTTGTCAAGGGTAATCTGGTATTACCGTCAAGCTAAGATTTTATTGCATTTCTAAGAAACGATTTTGAGTAGCAAACCATGCTTAAGCAAAGCTTATGCAAAAAATCCATCCCCTAACCCATTCCACAATTGGAAGGGGAACTATTAAGGACCAGGGGACACCCCTGAACCCCGTCAGAGCGGCCTGCTGCCCTCTGAACTCTCGCTAGGAATTTATGCCTAATGAGTCAGTAATCTACACAGTGGGACATTCTAACCGCAGCGCTGAAGATTTTGTTGCGATCCTGATGGCTTGGAAGATAAAGACGATTGTCGACATACGGACGATTCCGAAGTCACGGTTTAATCCGTAGTTCAATACTGACCGGCCAAGCAAAAATCTCGAGGCTAAAGGCATCGAATATCAACACATGCTATCGCTGGGCGGACTACGGAAGAGTATCGGCGAGGCGTCTCTGGATATGGCGTGGGAGAACGCGAGTTTCCGCGGCTACGCGGACTATATGCGACGGCTGAATTTTACGCCGGGCTCGCTACCCTAATAGAGATTGCGTCGAAGTCGAGAGTCGCTATCATGTACGCGGAGGCTGTACCATGGCGATGCCACCGCTCGCTGGTATCGGACGCGCTTACGGTACGCGGTGTGGAGTTGCAGCATATGCTAGCGACTAGGAAGGCTCAGCCGCACCGTATGACGCCGTTCGCTAGGGTGGACGGTACGCAGGTGACGTATCCACCGATGATTTTAGTAGCGTTATATATCAATACCTAACTGGTAAATGCGTAAGTTGTTGGAATTGTGAGATGAATAAGAAACAAACAGGTATAAAAAATTCCTTGAAGGCCTCGGCGCCGTTTCAAGGCTTGAGCGATGATGAAATGGATATCTTTACTAGTTCATGCAAAAAGCTGACAGTGACTAAAGGTACAGGTGTTTTTAACGAAGGCCAGCCTGCTCGAGACCTCTACATAGTCACGTCAGGAAGAATAGCGCTGGAAATGAGGTTGAACAGGCCAGACGGCAGCGTAACACCAGTCATTACTGTATCAAGTCTTGGTCCGGGCGAATCCTTCGGCTGGTCAGCCATGATCGAGCCTCAAGTATTTACTCTCACAGCCGCAGCAGTGGAGAACAGTGAGCTTTTATCCCTGGAGGGTAAGAAGCTGATAGGCATCCTAGGCCGCAATAAAGAGACCGGGTATAAGGTGATGCTTAATGTGGCCAAGCTACTCGCCTGGAGGCTCTCCGATACGAGGGAAGCGTTCGTGTACGAGCGCAGCTGGCTATGGCGAGAAAAAGGCGAACGATAGCCGGACGCTGATAGTTTAGCTCAGCGTGAGTAGAGCGATAGATATTCGCCTTGATTAACGTAGGTAATGTTGAAGTAGACGTTTGATTCGGGTACCAGCGCATCTGCCGGCCACTTGTCCTGAGTGAGTGTGCCAGTGATTTCTTCTGACGAACGTTTCACAAAATCAGGCCATGTTTCGCCAGACTCTTTAACGATTCCAGCATATCCATGAGTCTCGGAACCGCGCGATGTCTTAATAAATCCGATGATGGTGCCGCCCTCTATTATCCACGCTTCCCAGCCCAACGTCGCAAAGCTGTTGTTCCTCAGCCACTCTAATGCCTTCAGTGTATGCTCTCTTTTCCAGGCGAACTCTCCATCCCTATTTACAAAAGCGAATCTATTTAAATCCGGGAACATTTTCATACGTGATTTATCGCTTTGCATTCAATGCTTCCTTTCACCTCACGGTAGTCCAGTCCAGCAGTACATCAGTATCTTAAATACTCTTCGCATGAATTGAAATCTAAAATAGATGTCTAAATACGGTACCTGCGTACTAAGGGGAGTTTGTTAATGCGTGCTATTTCATTCTTCCAAGGCGCTATGCGACGCTCACGGCTTGCGCTGATAACTTTGACAGCGTTAGCAACTTTTTTAATGATTGCGTGCAGCTCGACGCCCGCACAACGTCCAACCGTAACCGCCGCAGCGCCAACGGCTGTGCCTTCTAACGCGGCGGTGAGCGAAACTGATGCACTGTTGACAACCTTATCGCATGGAGGGTTCGTGATCTTTCTGCGGCATGGAAACACTGACCGCACAATTCAACCAAGTCTGACCGGTCCGTCATGGTGGAAAAGCTGTGACCCGCCTGCATCCAGGCAGCTTTCAGACAAAGGGCGAGAACAGGCGCGAACCATTGGCAAGGCGCTGAACGCGCGTGATATTCTGGTAGGCACTGTATATTCCAGCGAGTATTGCCGTGCCATAGAAACTGCGCGGCTCGCGTTTGGTCGGACGGAAACGGTTTTTGAATTGAACTGGCTAACGTCAGACGGGGATGAACCAAGTGATTTGGGCCTGAATCGATTGGTTATGAAGCAGCTTATTTCAACTCAGCCTCCATCAGGTAAGAATACGGTAATCGTTGGCCACTCTTTCAACCTGGAAGGCGTCTCTACGGTCGTGATTGAAGAGGGAGACGCCGTTATATTCCAGCCGATTGGTAACGGTAATTTCAACGTTATCGGGAAGATGACCGCGGAACAGCTAAGCGAGTACCTTAAATAGATACGTGTTCATTGCTATGGTTATCCGTTCCGATCCACGTAAGTAAGGTTGAAGTACAAATTCGATTCATGATCCGTCGCATCTTTCGGCCATTCGTCTGTCACAATAGTTCTGGTCATTTCTTGAGCTGAACGTTCTACAAATTTATCCCAGGTTTCGCTTGACTTCTTATGAATTCCAGCATGGCCATGAATCTCAGAGCCTTTTGGAGTCTCTATATCACCGTAAGCGGTTTCTCCTTCAACGATTGAATCATCTGAATCATTTATCGCATAAGTTCTTTTCCATGCGAATTCATCGCCGCTGGATATGACGTATTGCCTATTTCTTGAAGTAAATGTGATCTGAGTTAGTGCGGGGCGCATATATGCCCCAAACAAAAATGCGGCGGGTTTTAGGCCGCCGCATTTTCTAATTCAGGATTGAATAGGAAGCTATTAGGCTTCCCAGACTACAACGCCGGTGCCTGTGATCCACTCTACGACTGGTTCGTAGGCGAGGACTTTTGCCTTGGTGCCCTTCATGGCGCCCATGGCGGCGACCCAGCTGCGAATCTCGTGTGCGCCGTTGCCGCTTTTGCCCATACGCTCCGATGTGTAAGCGTTGATGTTTTCGACACGGTCGTGCTCGAGGTTCTCAAGAAACTCGTGATCGAAGTCTGTATCTATCCAGCCTGACCTCGGTGTGCCGACATCATGCGCGATGCCGCCAGCGCCGATAATCATGACGCGCTCGCCTTTTGGCCTGGAGTTGATGAACGTCCTCACGAAGTTGCCGAACTGGTAGAGCCTGCGCGTTGTCGGCATAGGCTCTGTGATAGCGTTGATAAGTATCGGCACCAGAGGAATGTTGTGCTCCGGGTTAAAGGTGTGATACGGAATCGCGTGGCCGTGGTCTATCAGCGTGTTCTGCTGAGGCACTGGGTCAAAACCGTTTTCGTATGCGGCCTTCAGAAGGCTCATTGCGAAATCAGCATGTCCAGGGATCTGGCCTTTTGGAATCTTGATCATGTCTCCGTCGACCGGTCCGTAGTGGCTTGCGCCGACGCCGATCGCTAACGGGGGGTATGGATCGTAATAGTTGCACCAGTGGTCATTACTGAACTCTACGATAAGGTCCGGCTTAAGTGTTTGGACTGCACTGCGAATCTTCATCCAGGCGTTCCAGCAGTTTTCGACCTGCTTCAGCGGAGGTCTGTCAATCTGACTTGTCTGGCCTGGGGAATGTGAAGTTCCTACTCCAAGAACAATCTGTCCCATATTTTCTCCTTACCTTCCTACGGGTGTTTGCGTAATTAATCCCAATTCTGTCGCGATTTTGTCAGAGAATTTCTTGCGCTCTTCGGCTTCTTCCGGAGTTGGTGTCCCGGAGGTGTTGCCATACTTTGCCATTGGCTCCAGTCCCATCGCGCGTGAGCCTGAACCAAGCAGGTGAGCGTGCAGACCAGCATCATAGAATGGTCGCGCGACCTTGTCTCTGATAGGTCCGCGGTCTTCTTCTGTGAGTCCGAACCTGTCCATCATGGCTTCCGGGTCTTTTTTCCACTCGGCGATACCGGGCGGGGTTTTCAATATGTACATCAACTTACCGACTTGATAAACGTTCAACATTAGGTTAGCTTCCTCCTAGTCGTTAGGTGAGTAGATTATACCTCTTTCAAGGTATGATACGCCTGCTATTAAGGTAGCAGCATTATAAAGGGATGGCTAGTTTAAAAGCAATAAGGCTGAAGCAGGATCAATTGGGCTCAGACATGAACAAGAGTACCACACCCGCAACAGCACTTACGATCGCGGTAAGCCCAAATCCCCAGGACGCTCAGTATCCGGAAATGCCAAATAGGCTTAACAGAACCGTTATCGCAAAGCAGAGCCCCGAAATCGCGAAAGCTATCAGATACATAACAGCGTCACGCGGCATTCCTGAATGACTTAATGAAGATGAAATACAGCGTCAGCAGTGTACATGAGATAGCGCCAAACGTGATGAACGCAGCGTCGATGCCCCACCTGTCGGATACGAGGCCGTAGAAGATGACGCCTACGGTTCCCATGCTGCTGGCGAGCGATGCAGTGCCGGCCACTCTTCCCTGAAGCTCTCTGGGCACAACTTTCATGATGGCGCTCTGGTTTGAAGGCATGAACTGAGAGCTGAGTGCGCCGAACATGAGCAGTGCCAGTATGGCTACGACGAATGAGTCCGAGAAGCCCATGATGATTATCGCGATGCCGGGCGACATCGTGGATATATAGATGAGACGCCCCTTGTACTTGTAGTCGCCAAGAGAGGCTGCGTAAAAGCCGCCGAAGAGCGTAAGTGTTCCCGGCAACGCAGCGAGGATAGCCAGCGTTCCAACGCCCATGCCGAGCGATTGTTTCACATATACAGGCATCATCAGCTGGAAGGCCATTGCAAACATGACGCACGTGAGCTGTACAAGCATGAGCGCTCGTACCTGCTGGTTTTTCGCTACGAACTGTAGTCCAACCTTGAAGCTGCTAAAGAAGGACTCGCCAACCTTACTGTCTCTTATGCGTATGGGCTTTATAAACATAACCATAACGATCGGCAGTACGAGTGCAACGGCCATCATAAAGTATGCGCCCTGGACTCCTACGAACTTGATCATGATTCCCGCAAGGCCGGGGCCCAATATTCTGCTGGTGCCTATGAGCACTGAGCCAAGCGCGATGGCGTTCATCAGGCCCTCTTTTGGAACGAGCGCGGGTATCGCTGCCTGCCTGCCGATCTGGTCCATCGTCATGGCCGCGCCAGCGATGACAGCGCTGGCCATGATGTGCCACAGGGCTATATGGCCTGTTATGATAAGGACACCAAGAAGTGCGAAGAAGATGACGTTGACTAAGTTGGCCGCCAGGATAAGTATGCGGCGGTCGATTCGGTCGCCCAGAACGCCTGCAACGGGGGTAATCGCGAACTGGCCTATGGTGCGGGTTACATGCACAAGGCCTATCTCTGTAGCTGAACCGCCCATCTCCAGGATGAGCCAGCTACGCGCGAGGATTTCGGCTTGTTGAGAGAAGCCTGCGCTTACCTGTGAAACCCACAGAAAACGAAAGTCTCGGTACTGGAGTGCCGAAAACATTCTCTTAACGAGAGGTTCAGCAGTTTGTGCTTGCTGTTTATCTGTGATGGCCAATCAAGATTACCTTTTTAGTTTTCGAATTATACGCCCTGTATTAAGTTTCTTATCTTGGGTTACCTGTATGGGTCAACGCGCCCAATTCAGAATGACATAGGGATTGTTATACTTTTCCATCATGAATAAAGTAGTAGCTACCGCTGTACGCTTTTCCCAGCTTTTCGGCAAGACGATGCGGCAGGCCCCCGCAGGCGCGGATACCGCTGCACACCAGCTCATGCTAAGGGCAGGCATGATTAATCAGCTGGCGGCCGGCACTTACACGATACTGCCGTTCGGATTACATGCCTACCAGAACGTGGAGCGAATCATAAGGGAAGAGATGGCTGCAGGAGGTGCACAGGAGATATTGATGCCTGCGCTCCAACCGATAGAGCTGTGGGAGCAGTCAGGTCGAAAAGATGCCTTCGGGCCGACCCTGTTCCAGGTGAAGGACCGCAAGGACCGTATGCTGGCGCTCGGACCGACGCACGAAGAGGTCGTTACGACCCTTGTCGGCCAGACGATACAGAGCTACCGAGACCTGCCCTTGATCCTGTACCAGATACAGACCAAGTTCCGCGATGAGGCACGCCCACGCGCAGGACTGGTACGCGTCCGCGAGTTCGCGATGAAGGACGCATATAGCTTCGACCAGAACGAGGCTGGTTTGGAAGACAGCTATGACAGGATGTACAAGGCATACGCCAATATCTACAAACGCTGCGGCGTCCCGGCCATACCGGTGGACGCGGACTCCGGCGCTATCGGCGGCAAGGCGTCAGTGGAGTGGATACTCAAGAGCGATACAGGCGAAGACGAAGTAATAAAGTGCCCCAGCTGTGCCTATGCTGCGAATGCGGAAAAGGCTTCCGGCACTGTACCACAGAGAGTTAAGGAAGACGAAAAGCCTACCGAAGAGGTCGCGACGCCCGGCAAGTCGACCATAATCGACGTGAGCGCTTTCCTAAAAATCGAGTACAGCCAGACACTGAAAGCTGTCTTTTACTCAGCCGATAAGCAGGTCATTTTTGTCATCATACGCGGAGACCTTGATGTGAACGAGATCAAGCTGAAAAACCTGCTCAAGGCTACAGAGTTGAGGATCGCCAATGACCAGGAAGTCGCCAGGGCAGGGCTAGTCCCGGGATACGCATCGCCTATAGGTGTGTCAGGCGTGAAGATTATCGCAGACGAATCGATAAAGATGGGAAGCAATTTTGTGACGGGTGCTAACAAGGTTGGATTCCACATCAAGAACGTCAATTACCCCAGGGATTTCAAGGCGGATGCAGTGACCGACATAGCGAAGATATCTGCAGGCCACGGCTGTCCCAAGTGCGGCGCCAAGCTGGAGTCATTCAGAGGCGTTGAAGTTGGACATTTGTTCAAGCTGGGTACGGTATACAGCCAGAAGATGGGCGCGTTTTTCCTCGACAAGGACGGCGCAAGAGTGCCAGCGCTCATGGGTTGCTATGGTATAGGCGTCGGGAGGCTGCTGGCGATGGTAGTCGAGCAGAACCGCGACGAAAAGGGCATTATTTGGCCTAAAGAGGTCGCGCCGTTTGATGTTCACCTGGTTGCACTCAATATCGAGCAGGAACCAGTACGCCAGGCAGCCGAAAAACTGCTGAGCGAACTTCAAGGTGCTGGCTTGTCTGTGCTGTATGACGACCGGTCTGAGACGCCCGGCGTGAAATTTAACGATGCTGATCTGCTGGGTTTACCCATACGCGTGACAGTGAGCCCACGAACCCTGCAAAAGAGCAGCGCTGAGCTTAAACTGAGGACTGAATCGCAGAACAGGTTGGTCGGTCTGGGAGAGGCGTTAGCAAGCATAAAGGGGAGCTAAAACCATCTCAGAAAAATCACAATTTCCGAAGTGATTTTTTAGAGCATATTTCTTGCCATAACAATATGCCTTCTGCTATACTCTAGGCAGTAAATAGGTATCGTCTTTAGAAAGTGGGGAACACCCACTTTCTTTGTTCTTACGGAGAAAGAGAAAGCTATGAAAAGCGATTTCTTAATAGCAATAACTCAATTGGCGGCCGAAAGGAAGCTTCCCCAGCAAGTGGTGCTGACGGCTATCCAAAATGCGCTTGCGTCCGCATATAAAAAAGACGCGCTGATCAACGCCAACATCTCAGTACGCATTTTGCCTAACTCCGGTGAGGTGAAGGTGTGCAGGCTTATGAACGTAGTTGATGCGGTAACCGATCCCGACAAAGAGATGACGCTGGACGCCGCCAAGCGCATCAAGAGAGACGCTAAGGTCGGCGAGATCATCGAGATTGAGTCGACGCCAGCGAACGCCGGCAGAATAGCTGCGCAGACTGCCAAACAGGTCGTAGTGCAGAGGCTCCGCGAAGCTGAGCGCGATATCGTATTTGAAGAGTTTGCTGCCAAGGAAGATGCAGTTCTAAGCTGTGTCATTCAGCGCATCGAGGGCAGGAACATATTTGTAGAGCTCGGTCGCGCCGAAGCACTTCTGCCGCCTACGGAGCAAGTGCCTACCGAGCACTACCGCACTGGCCAGCGGATGAAGGTCTATATCCAGGAAGTCAGCCGCAACAATAAGGGGCCACAGGTCATAGTGTCGCGTGCCCACAAGAATCTCCTAAAGCGCTTGTTTGAGCTTGAAGTGCCTGAAATAACCAATGGCCTGGTTGAAATCAAATCGATTGCCAGAGAGCCTGGGTTCCGCAGCAAGGTATCCGTTGCGGCGAGGCAGGATGGTATCGATGCTGTTGGCGCATGCGTTGGGCTGAGAGGCATGAGGATTCAGAATATCGTCAACGAGATGCACGGCGAAAAAGTAGACGTGGTCGAATGGAACAAAGACCCCGCCATTTATATCGCCAAGGCGCTTAGCCCGGCGCAAGTCCTGCACGTTATCGTCAATAACGATGACACGTCATCGATAGTGGTAGTGCCTGACAGGCAACTCTCTCTTGCCATAGGCAAAGAGGGTCAGAACGCTAGGCTGGCCGCAAAGCTGACCGGCTGGCGCATAGATATCAAGAGCGCGACGCAGGCAGAAGAAGAGAAGATTCAGAAGCCGGCGCCTCCCGAACCCGTGGCGGTCATCGAGGTTGAAGCCCCAGCGCCGGTACGAGTACAGCCTGCCGTACAGAGGCTTGTAGAATCGCCGCGGCCTGAGCCTCAGAAAGAGGCTGAGCCGGTCGGTATCAGCATCAAGGGAGCACTCACTAAGGAAGAGACGTGGAAAGCTCCTGTCGTTCCAAGTGCTCCACAGGTGAGATTTGCCGAAGAGATACTAGGACGCAGCAATCCAAATGCGCCCAAAGGCAAGGACAAGAAGGCCCCCGGCAACCCCGGTAAAGTCCGCGAGGACGATAAGGCCAAGAAGAGCGGAAGCGGAAAACGCATACGCTATGATGTCGAGGAGATCGACGCAGACGAAGCAGAGTAGGCCTGCCCGTGAACCAGGCTAAGCCCCAGCGTACCTGCATCAGCTGCGGGACTGAGACGGACAAGAAACAGCTTTTAAGACTGGTCCGCGGCGTCGACGGGAAAGTTGCGATAGATCTCAAGGGTAAGGCGAACGGCAGAGGCGCTTATCTGTGCTACAAGAAACAATGCTGGGAAAAGGCATTGAAAAAAGATAAACTGGAACATATCTTCAAGGGAAAAGTTGAAGAATCCAGCCTTGATATACTGCGTGTTAGTTACGTGAAATTGTTAAGCGATGAACATACTCAAACAGCCTGACGAGCGGCAGTGGGCCCGCTCAATACAAAGGAACTATGAATACCAAGAAAACGGGTCCCTCCGCCGGGTCTGGTGACAAACGAAGTAAGCCACCCAAGGCAAAAGCCGGAGAGCCAGCAGTTGAAACGAAGAAGACTGCCGATACCTCTTCGCCCGCGAAGAAGGTAACCGCGCCTGCTGCGACTACAAAGGCAGCTCCAAAAACGAGCCCTAAACCCCGAGTCCAGGTTGAAAAGAAACCAGCAAATACAGAGACCGCAGCCGTCCCTCCAAAAGCTAAAGCGTCTCCCCCTCCTGCTCCAGCTGTAGTCCAGAAGCCAATTGCGAAAGCTGTGCCAAGTGCCTCACCGACGCCTACGCCGGCCCCACCCAAGGCACCACGGCCAGCCGCAGCGCAACCCATTTCACGACCGCCTGCTCAAGCGGCAAGACCCGTCGCTCCTGTAATGCCACCTAGGCCTCCAGTACAGGCTGAACCACCCGCGGCAGCAAGGCCTGCCGCACCGCCGACGCCTGTAACCCCACCTCCTGCTCCACAGCAGGCAAGGCCGGCGACACCAGTTCAACCTGCAGCGCAAGTTCCCGCCAGGCCAGCAGTCGTGGAACAGCCAGCGCCTCCGAAACCGGCAGCAGCAGTGCAGGCCGCCGTTCCTCCGAAGCCTAAGGTTGTCCTAGAGGTTCCGCAGACGCTTACGGTTAAGCAGTTCGCGGATATGTTGAACATAAGCGGCGTAGAAGTGATCAAGCACCTGATGCGCAACGGCGTGATGGCCAGCATAAACCAGGTCATCGACTACGATACCGCGGCAATTATGGCCGTGGACCTTGGTGTAGAGGTCAAGGAAGCACCCAAGCCTATCGAAGAGGCACAGGCAGCAGCTATGGAGTCAGGCAAGATAGTTGAGGAAGACCCCAGTAAGCTCAAGCCAAGACCTCCAGTGGTCACAATCCTGGGCCACGTCGACCATGGAAAGACGACCCTCCTGGACGCTATCAGGAAGACGAATGTTACAGCGAGCGAGGCTGGCGGAATCACGCAGCACATCGGCGCATATCAGATTGAAGTAAACGGACAGAAGATAACATTCCTGGATACACCAGGCCACGAAGCGTTCACGTCTATGCGCGCGCGCGGCGCTAAGGCTACCGACATCGCCGTGCTGGTGGTTGCCGCAGACGACGGCGTCATGCCGCAAACAGTTGAGGCGATAAATCACGCACGCGCGGCCAATGTGCCTTTGCTAGTTGCTATAAACAAGATGGACAAACCCGGCGCGACGCCTGAGCGCATCATGCAGCAGCTGTCCGATTACGGTGTGCTCGTCGAGAAATGGGGTGGAGACGTGATCGCGGTCCCCGTTTCAGCGAAGACGAAGGTGGGAATCAACGATTTGCTGGATAATATTCTGGTGCTTGCTGAAGTGCAGCAGCTAAAAGCCAACCCTGACCGCCCGGCTGTAGGCGTCGTAATAGAAGCCGAGCTGAGCAAGACAAAGGGTCCTCTTGCGACCGTGCTGGTGCAGGCAGGCACTCTAAACGTCGGCGACACGATAGTTGCCGGCCCATCGTGGGGACGCATCAAGGCTCTCACAGCAGATACAGGCAGGAGAGTCAAGACAGCGCCGCCCGCATTCCCGGTCGAAGTGCTCGGCATGAGCTCTGTGCCCCGCGCAGGCGATACGTTCATGGTGCTCAAGGATGAGAAGGCCGCCAAAAACTACACTGCGAAATATGCTGAAAGAGACCATAAAGCCGCAGCTTCCGCCAGGCCTGTTACGCTGGAAGATGTATTTGCCCAGATCAAGGCTGGGCAGGTCAAAGAACTTAACCTTATCCTAAAGACGGACGTTCAGGGCAGCATCGAGCCAATCAAGACCTCTCTCGAAAAGCTGTCTTCAGAAGTGTCCAAGGTAAAGATCATCCACACGGGCATCGGTAGCATCACTGATACGGATGTGCTGCTTGCGATCGCTTCAAGGGCTATCATCTTGGGATTCAACAGCAAGGTTGAGGCAGGCGCTGCTCACATCGCTGAGACGGAAGGCGTCGACATACGCCTGTATGACATCATCTATAAGATGATTGAGGACATTCAGAACGCGCTGGAAGGCTTGCTCGAAGCTAAGATTATCGATGTAACAGATGGGCATTCGGAAGTCAGGCAGATATTCCCAATGGGCAAAAAGGGCTTTATTGCCGGTGTATTCGTGCGTGACGGCAAGGTATCGCGCAACTCTACGGTCCGCGTCATAAGGGGCGGGAAATCGCTCTTCGAAGGCCCTGTCTCACAGCTTAAGCGCTTCAAAGATGATGTGACAGAAGTAACAAGCGGACTTGAGTGCGGCATATATGCTGAAGGCTTCGGCGAATACCAGTCTGGTGATATCATCGAGTCCTTCCACAAGGAAAAAGCCGGACGCCCCGTCAGGGTCGGCAGCTAAGCTCCAAGGAGGTCTCCCATGTCAAGAAGGAATGAGAGAGTCAACGAGCTTTTGCGCGAGCAGCTGAGCGAGCTTATCCAGCGCCAGCTCAAGGACCCGCGCCTGAACCAGTTGATCACGATCACGGAAGTTGTCACTTCAGTGGATATGAGATATGCCAAGGTTTACGTCAGCATCATGGCGCCTACTGATGAGGAGAGAGATACCGCGATGGAAGGTCTTAATGCGGCCACGGGCTACCTCCACCGGGAGCTTACGCGAAGGCTGGATATGCGCTCTGTGCCTGAAGTCACCTTTATATATGACGATTCACTTGAGCGGGGAGCCTACCTTACAAAGCTGATAAACGAAGTGAGCCAGGAAAACAAAAGCTAGGCTTCTGCTTCCTTACGCCCACCTTTAATGTTGTCTAATTTGGACCATCACTACATCACTTGGACGCCATACTTAACATAAATAAGCAACCTGGCTGGACGTCGTTTGACGTGGTGGCCAAAGTAAGGCGTATCATGAATGAGAAGCGCGTTGGGCATGCAGGGACGCTCGATCCATTCGCTACAGGCGTTCTCCCCGTTTACATAGGGACCGCCACCTCCCTTATCCAGTATTCAGACATAGACTTCAAGAGATACAGGGCAACTGTGTGCTTTGGGGCAGAGACTGATACTTACGACGTTACAGGCAACGTAGTTTCGAAGGGCGATGCTTCTAGCGCCACGAAAAAGCGCTTAGAAGAGCTGCTGCCCAGATACACAGGACGGATATCTCAGGTCCCTCCAGCCTACAGCGCCTTGAAGATAGGCGGCACTTCTGCTTATAAGCTGGCCAGAAGAGGCAATGCCCCTGTCATGGCGGCGAGGGAAGTCGATATATACGCAATCACAATAGTCGAATGGCGACAGGGTGAGACGATACTGGACGTGGAATGCGGCTCCGGCACATACATACGCTCGCTGGCGCACGATATCGGGCAAGATTTGGGCTGCGGTGCGCACTTGACGGCGCTGGAGCGCAGGGCAGTCGGGCCGTTTCAGGTAGAGCAGGCGAGGACTGTAGATGAAGTCGCAGCCAGCTTTGCCAGCGGCAGACAGGCGGACCTGCTCTTAAGCGCAGACTTCCCTCTCCGATTGCCCAGGTTAGACATCACACCTGAGCAGCTGAAGGACCTGCGATTTGGCCGAACTATCGTCGTCAAAGACGATACCCATGGCAAAGGCCCACTTTACAGTGCGTACCTTGCGGGAGGGGCATTTATGGGCATTCTAAGGCGTTTGCCGGCAGGGGATGTCGCTGTTGTAAAACTCATTGGGGCCAGCGCTTAAATTTCCAGTTTTTAAAATCTTCAGGCATGACGTTTTCAAGCTAAACAGGCGTAAACGCAGAATTTTGATTCATGAATTGCCCAAAATTGGCCTCAAATCCACTTGACAGCTAGCTTCACTTAGCTTTATAGTCGAACGTAGCAAGCGTAAATAGCTTTGTTTCCACCTTGAATTGTCAACGGAAAGCGGGTCGATACGCTAGCCACCTTATTGGAAAAGGAGGTGATATTCAATGGCAACAGCATATTGTGTAAAGTGTCGCAAGAGCGTCAGCATGAAGAACGAGAAGAGCGTCAAGCTGAAGAACGGCAGACCGGCAATGCAGGGGGTATGCCCCAGCTGCGGGACGAAGGTTTTCAGAATCGGCCGCGGTTAAATTAAAGTGATACGGAGAAACAGGGAGACAGATTTCTGTCTCCCTGTTTTTTTGTTTCGTGGATGATGATGCTCACGGCTGTATAATTAGCTATCAATTATTCCCGCCATAAAGGTACAGATTAGGCGGCCCCAGGTGCCGCCGAACTATGATAGATGTCAATCCAGGCACGATAACTTTACTAGTAATACTGTTAGCAATATCCGCATTCTTCAGCGCGTCCGAAACCGCTTATATTTCACTGCAGTGGCTTAAGCTTAACCACCTCGTAGAAACCAACGTTCCCGGCGCAAATCTGGTTAAAAAACTGCTAAGCAATCCCGAACGCCTGCTTACTGTGATGCTCCTGGGCAGCAACGTTGTGAATACGGCAATGGCTGCATTGGTAACAGCTATGATCGCGGGTCACATTGAAAATGACACGCTGGGAATAGTGTTATCCACTCTTATCGTTACAGTCTTCCTACTGATATTTGGCGAGATGGTGCCGAAGACTTTTGCGGTCGGCCACGCACAATCGGTCGCATTCTTCAATGCGAGGGTACTCGAAATCCTTGAATTTGTTCTTCATCCGATAGTGGTGGTGCTACAAGGCGTAACTCTGCTTCTAACGAGACCGCTTGGTATAAAAAATAAACCAACCCTGGTATCTCAGGACGAGATCAAAACATTGATATCTACGAGTGAAGAAGCAGGAGTTGTAGAGCCGCACAAGGCTGAGATGATCCATAACGTTCTCGCGTTTGGAGATACGCTGGTCAAGAATGTTATGGTACAGCGAGGTGATGTGGTTGCGCTCGAAAAAGGCATAGATTTCAAAAAGTTCCTTGAGGTTTTTGCAGAATCTCCCCATAATGAATTTCCTGTTTATGAAGAAGACTTGGACAATATCGTGGGTGTGCTTAACCTGAAAGACGTGTTAAAAGAAGAGGCGCTCGGGCATATCGATCATGCATCAGACCTGACGACCCTCATGAGAAAACCTCACTTTGTGCCTGAAAACAATACAGTAGACCGCCTATTTATAGAGATGCGCGACCTCAGGCTGCAAATGGCCCTGGTAGTGGACGAATACGGCTCATTTTCAGGCCTCATAACGCTGAAGCAGGTGATGGAAGAGATAGTGGGGTATCTCGGCGATGAAATCCTGGAGGATAGACAGTTTGAGCGTATCAATGAGAATACAATCCAGATCGACGGCGATATGCACATCGATGACTTCAATGAGAATGTGCCCTTACAGCTGCCTGAAGGGGAATACGAGACGGTTGCAGGATTCATGCTTCACAAGCTCGGCCGAATCCCGACCCATGGCGATTCATTGAAGGTATCCGATTCAAAGCTGATGGTGTCTGAGATGAACGGCCGCAGGATAGAGAAGATAATGCTCATCATGGGGCCCTCGTTAACGATAACCACAGATCCCAAGCAGGCACAACAATAGATCCCCAGTCTCATCTGATAGATAGCTAAAATGTATAAAATATCCGTGTTCGTCATAAATCTGGAGTTGCTATGAGCCCATCACTTTCAGGAAAAGAAGGTTCCCACTCGAAGTCGAGCGATCCGCTGTCCGAGAAGCGGGAGCGCATCCGCCACTCTGCATCCCACGTGATGGCTGACGCCCTGCGCTCGTTTTACCCGGAGGTGCAGCTGGCGATAGGCCCGCCTACTGACGATGGGTTTTACTACGACGTCCTGCTGCCGCCCGGCACGCCTCAGCTGACTCTCGAGGACCTGCCGAAGATAGAAGAGAAGATGCGGCAGATCATCAAGGCTGACCATAAGTTCATATATAAAGAGATAGACAGGAAAGAAGCGCTTGAGCTGTTCGCAAAGGCGCCATTTAAAAAGCAGATCATCGAAGGAATACCTGCTGAAGAGAAACTGAGCCTGTATTCACACGGCGGATTTACCGATCTGTGCGAAGGCCCGCATGTAAACAGCACCGGCGAGATAAAAGCGTTCAAGCTGATGAGCGTCGCTGGCGCGTACTGGCGAGGCGATGAGCATAACGCTATGCTCCAGCGCATCTACGGCACGGCGTTTGAGAGCCAGGCCGCGCTTGATGACCACCTCAAGAACCTTGAAGAGGCCCTGAAACGAGACCACCGCAAGCTTGGCAAAGACCTCGAGCTTTTCATGTTCGACCCTGTCGCGCCTGCCAGTCCATTTTTCTTGCCTAAAGGCGCTATCGTTTACAACGAGCTCATTAAATACATACGCGAGCTGTATAAGAAATACGGATACCAGGAAGTCATCACGCCGCAGATTTTCTCGACTGACCTCTGGAAACGCTCAGGCCACTACGACAACTACATCGAGAACATGTACATGTTTGAGGCGGATGACAGGGAGTTCGGCGTCAAGCCGATGAATTGCCCTGCGCACGCGATGATGTACTCTATACGTATACATTCCTATAGAGAGCTGCCCATAAGGTTTGCTGACTTCGGAAGGCTTCATAGGTTTGAGCGTTCAGGGGTTACCCATGGACTGACCCGTGTACGAAGTTTTGCGCAGGACGACGCGCATATATTTGCCAGACCGGACCAGGTGCAGGCAGAAATTACTGTATTTCTGAACCAGTTCATGGAAACGTATCACATGTTTGGCTTCGGCGATATCTTCATACGCCTGTCGCTACGGCCAGAAAAGCGCACCGGCACTGATGAGATGTGGGACCGAGCTGAAGCCGCGCTGGAGAATGCGTTAAAGGCTAACAACCTGAAGTACGCGCCAACTCCCGGCGAAGGCGCATTTTACGGCCCCAAGCTGGACTTTCTTGTTAAGGATGCCATTGGACGAGAATGGCAGCTCGGAACGCTGCAGCTGGACTATTCACTGCCGGAAAGGTTCAACCTGGAATACGCGGCCGAGGACGGCTCCATCATGAGGCCGGTTGTCATACACCGCGCATGGCTGGGGTCAATCGAGCGGTTCCTGGGCATACTGATCGAACATTTAGCGGGGGCGTTTCCCGTATGGCTTTCACCAGTTCAGGTAGTGTTAGTGCCGATAGCGGACCGCCATACCGAATACGCCTTCAAAGTGGTGAGTGAGCTGGTGGAGGCAGGTGTCCGGGCTGAGGTAGACGACCGCAAAGAGCGCATGAACCTCAAAATACGCGACGCACAGCTTAAGAAGGTGCCTTACATCCTTGTGGTTGGCGATAAAGAAGCCGAGGCCGGGACTGCGTCAGTTAGGATGCGGACGGGCGAGGATAAAGGCGCGAAGTCTGTAGCAGACGTCAAGGCTGAGATTATGCAGATGATCAACGAGCGGAAGTAAGCTCCGCACACTTTTGTCCGCCATAAATCTCTTCTTTTGATTAGCGTGGGTATGACGCGCCAGCGTCTAATACTTTTTTCGGTTTATTTTTTGGCTAAGTTGCCAGCTGCCTTCTTCATTTCTTTGGCAGCCTGAACAGGCTCTTTCGCCACGCCTTTTGCTACCCCCTCAACTACTTCTCTTGTTTCTTTGATAGCTTTGAATGTTTTCTTTTCAGCATCGTCTACTCATTTGTTGCCAGCCATTTTTATACCTCTTTCTTTTTATTCATTCTTTTATTGCATGAAAATTATCGGATTCGCATGATAACGTCACCGCTGCATCTTGGGTAACCCAGAATGAAAGCGAAGGGGCCGATTTAATCGGCCCCTTTTATTTGATTAGACTTCCCTGAACTCGCCCTCTACTGTTCCTGGCGGCGGGTGGGGTTTCCCACCGTCACCTGGAGGCGGCGGTGTGCCGTCAGGTCCGGGCCCGCCCGCGGGTGCTGAGCCGTAGACGGCCTGGCCTATCTTCTGCATGGCGTCCTGGAGAGTAGCCAGAGTAGATTTGATCTTGGGAAAGTCATTGGCTTGCAACGCCGCTTTGACTTCAGAGATCTTCCCTTCTACATCAGACTTGATGTCGGCAGGAACTTTGTCCGCACTTTCCTTGAGTGTTTTCTCAAGCTGATAGACCATGTTGTCTGCGAGGTTTCGAGTCTCTGCGTTCTCACGCTTCTGCTTATCGTCAGCGGCATGAGCTTCTGCTTCTTTAACAAGCTTTTCAACTTCATCCTTGTTCAGGCCTGAGCCGGCCTGGATAGTTATCTTCTGCAGCTTGCCGGTTGCCTTGTCCTTGGCAGAGACGTTTAAGATGCCGTTAGCGTCGATATCGAACGTGACTTCTACCTGCGGCATGCCTCGTGGTGCGGGCAGGATGCCGTCCAGCACGAACCGTCCGAGGCTCTTGTTTTCGCCGGCCATAGTTCGTTCGCCCTGGAGGACGTGGATCTCAACGCTCGCCTGGTTGTCAGCGGCGGTTGAGAATACCTCGCTCTTGGACGTAGGGATAGTCGTGTTGCGCTGGATAAGAGGCGTGAGCACGCCGCCAAGCGTCTCAACTCCCAGCGTAAGGGGCGTGACGTCCAGCAAGAGGATGTCTTTGACTTCGCCTTTCAATACGCCTGCCTGAATCGCGGCACCGAGTGCCACGACTTCGTCAGGGTTTACTCCCTTGTGCGGCTCTTTCTTGAACAGCTTACGAACCTTTTCAATGACAGCCGGCATACGTGTCATGCCGCCCACGAGTATTACTTCATCGATGTGGTCGTAGGTGACGCCGGCGTCTTTGATAGCCTGCTCGACAGGTGCTACGCTGCGGTCGATAAGGTCACCGACGATCTGTTCCATCTTGGCCCTTGGCAGTGTTATTACTAAATGTTTGGGGCCTGTAGCGTCTGCTGTAATAAACGGCAGATTGATCTCCGTCTGCTGGACGCTGGAGAGCTCAATCTTGGCCTTTTCTGCAGCTTCACGTATGCGCTGGAGGGCAAGCCTGTCCTGGCGGAGGTCGATACCATTGTTCTTTTTAAACTCATCGATGAGCCAGTCCATGATGCGCTGGTCGAAGTCGTCGCCACCCAGGTGCGTGTCGCCATTTGTAGACTTCACTTCAAATACGCCATCTCCCAGCTGTAGGACGGAGATGTCGAACGTGCCGCCGCCGAGGTCGTAGACGGCTACGATCTCATCCTTCTTCTTGCCGAGGCCATACGCCAGCGCAGACGCGGTTGGCTCATTGACGATACGCAGGACTTCAAGACCGGCGATTTTGCCGGCGTCTTTCGTCGCCTGACGCTGGGTGTCGTTGAAGTAGGCAGGCACAGTTATGACGGCTTGGGTTATCTTTTCTCCCAGCTTGGCTTCAGCATCAAGCTTCATCTTCTGCAGGATCATGGCTGAAATTTCGGCTGGGGAATATGTCTTATCGCCCATCGTGACCATCACATCGCCGTTTGGAGCAGGGTTCAGCTTGTAAGGCACCAGTTTCCTGTCGCGCTCAACTGTAGGCTCTGTGGATTTTCGTCCTATGAAGCGCTTGATGGAAAATACCGTATTTTCCGGGTTCACGACCGCCTGCCGCTTTGCCATCTGGCCGACGTATCGCTCACCGGTCTTGGGGTTTATCGCGACTACAGACGGCGTTGTGCGTCCGCCTTCAGCATTCTCGATCACGACAGGCTCGCCGCCTTCCATGATCGCCATGCATGAGTTTGTGGTTCCAAGGTCTATTCCAAGTACTTTAGGCATAAAATCCTCCATTCAAATATTAACTAGGTTTGGCCGCTGGTGCCATGAATTCGATCAGGCTATCAAACAGCGTTTCAATTTCTTGTTTAAGTTCTTTCCCTTTTTTATCTTCCGCAAGTGCTGCTTTCATGCCCAGAAGCTGGTTTAGAACCCTGAGCGAGAGATCGACCCCTGCTTAATCAAGCACAGCTGTTTAATATCCTTTTCAGAATAGAGCCTGCGAATAGGTCCCATCCTGGCAGGCGCTATAAGCCCGAAGCGTTCGTACTTGTGCAGAGACTACGTATGCACCTCTGGCAACCTTGTGTAACGATTAGAGATATACCTCTTCATGCATTCTCCCTCTAGTGTACTGATACTTACACTTTGATGTCCCTGGTGTTGTATCAGATAACAAAAATGAATCGAGATGAGAAGTGTCAAGTAGTTCATGCCTAATATGCCATTATTCGATATGTGAAGTTAGAATATATGTATTGTCTATTGACTTACTAGACAATGAATAATAAACTCATAAACACTGAATTTACGTTTGTATAGGTATAGCAGGATTGAGAACTGAATGAAGGATTGGAATTGATGAAAGGAGAAGCAATGTTAGACTTGAGAAGTTGCCCACGATGCAAAGGTGATATGTATGTAGAGAGCGATTTGTACGGAAAGTACCGGCAATGCTGGCAGTGTGGATTCCTTGAGGATGTTTCCCAGGAAGTAGTTTCCAGGAAGATCAAGGGCCGCGAGCTCGTAGGTATAGCTTCAACTAAGCGCTTCAGTAAGAAAGTAGCCTAGCTCTCTAAACTCTAAAGCTAAAAGCCCCCGATAAATTCGGGGGCTTTTTTATTTCTAGAATTGTGATTGGTTGAAACGTTCGAGAAGCTGTGGAATCTTTAGTCAGCTGAACCGCTGTTCTTTAAATGGGTCTCCATCATTGTGATAGCCGTTCACTTCCCAGAAGCCGGGATAATCCTGATCCATAAATTCGAGGCCGCGCACCCACTTAGCACTCTTCCATGCGTAGCGTTTGGGCACAACGAGACGCAGCGGCCAGCCATGCGCAGGCTCCAGGTCCTTGCCGTCATGCTTGTAGGCGAACAGCACGTCGTTATCCAGTAGTACTTTCAGTGGCAGGTTTGTCGTGTATCCCTCGTCGGCATGCATCATGACGTACTTAGCTTCGGGCTTCAAGGTTATCAGCTTCATCACTTCACTTATGCTGACGCCTTCCCAGACGTTATTAAGCCTGCTCCACTGCGTAACGCAATGAAAATCGGCGGTAACCTGCACTTTTGGCAGAGACATGAACTTCTCGTAGGTAAGGGTGACAGGCTTCTCGACGGCTCCCGAAAGCTTGAAATCCCATGTTTTAGGATTAAATGATGGGATGTCGCCGTGTGTGAGGACGGGGAATTTATCCGTAACAGCCTGGCCGGGAGGCACCCGCTCGGCTATTTCAGGCCTGGGCGCTTTTATGTTTGACTGTGTGCTTTTTTTGAATGGTTTCATCAGGGCCTCCGGAGGCAACTTACAAAAATTGTAACACGCAAAGCTGGTGCGAACGCAGGCAAACGCTATCATTTATGCAATGATTGAATTAAGGTTCCGTACAGGCGAGGCGCTAAATGCCTGAAGTTGGCTACGCTTGTCTTGTTATTGCGCTCATTTCCTCCGTCTTCGGTGTATTTGCCTCTCTCATAGGCATGCGCATTCGAGACAATTTCCTCATCGCCGCCAGCAGAAGTATCGCGCTGCTGACATTCGCCGCGATGTCTACCTCGATGGTCATGCTCTGGCTGCTTCTACTCACGCATAATTTCCAGGCCAAATACGTCCACGATTTCACCAGCAGCGTAATGCCCGCCCACTATACGTTCGCCGCGTTCTGGGCTGGAAACGCAGGGTCGCTGATGTTCATGACGTGGGTGCTGTCAGCGTTTGCGGCAGCAGTTACGTTTTTCAATCGGAAGACTAAGCGGGAGTCCATGCCGTACACAACGGCCGTGATGCTTACCGTAACGGCTATGCTCACGTCCATGCTGGTACTCAAGGCTCACCTGTTCCTGCAGTTTCCGTTCAAGCCTAACGAAGGACTTGGGCTCAACCCGATCCTTGAAAACCCATTCATGGTGATACACCCGCCGCTGTTGCTATCAAGCTTTATGGCGTTTTCTGTGCCCTTCGCGCTGACTATAGGAGCGCTGGCGGCAGGCACGCTAGATAAGGACTGGCTGGCCAGCGTTAGGCGGTGGGGATTGCTGGCATGGCTTATATCAGGCGTCGGCAATATCCTGGGCATGGTGTGGGCGTACAACGAGCTAGACCTTGCGTGGGGCGGCTACTGGGGATGGGACCCCGTGGAGAACGCGGCGATAATCCCGTGGTTCCTGGGTACTGCATATATACATATGCTGGTGCTGGTGAAGCAGCGGAAGGATATGTTCAAGGCGTGGAGTGTTTTTCTAATCCTACTTACATTTAATCTGGCGTTTTACGGCACGTTCCTCGGCAGGACGGGCTTCCTCCAGTCTGTTCATACATTCGGCGCGTCAGGGCTCGGCCCTTATCTGCTTTCGTTCGAGGTCGGGATGGCGGTGCTTTCGCTGGGACTTTTGTATTTGAAGCGGAGCCTGTTCATGCCTGCAGGGCATACCCTTTCATGGTTTTCCAAGGAAGGCGCGTTTGCGCTGAACAACTTCCTGCTGGTGGCGGTCGCAGCAATAATCTTCTGGGGAACCCTCTTTCCCGTTGTATATGAGCTGTTTACCGGCAAAACCATCGTTGTAGATGCGAGCTTTTACAACAAGACGCTGGCAGTGCCGCTTCTTTTGCTTCTCCTGCTCATGGGTGTAGGCCCGTTCATGATGTGGAGATTCACAACCATTCAAAAGGCTAAGAGCCAGTTCACGTTCCCTCTGATGGCCGGGGCGCTGGTAATTATCGGTCTGCTTGGTGCTGGCATAAGGGAGTTGATAGCAATCGTAGGATTTGCGGCGTGTACGGTGGTGATGGCATCGGTGGTGCAGGAGTGGCTGACACTGACGTTATGGCGCATGAAAAAGAGGAAAGAATCTGTATTTACGGCGTTCAAAACGCTCATGTTTGCAAACAGGTCTAAGTATGGCGGATACGTTGTGCATATAGGCGTAACCGTGCTTAGCAGCGGGATACTCGCGTCGTCATTTTTCAGCGTGACTAGCACCGCAGACTTGGTACCCGGCGAACGGATGCCAATAAATGACCACTACGAGGCGCTGTACAAGTTCCCGGTGCAGGACTTCGGGAAGGATCGAGATATTTACTCCGCCGAGGTGCAGATCATAGAAACAAGCTCAGGAAAAGTAGTCGCTACGGCGCACCCCAAGGCGATAAATAAGCTGAATTTTGGGCTGATAGTCATCGAGCCTGACATCAAGATGGGATTTCTAAAGGACGTCAAAGTTGTTATGAAACAGCTCTTTGAAAGCGATGTAGTTGAGCTTGAGGTCCAGATAAAACCGATGGTTATGTGGATATGGATAGGCGGCGGAATCATATTCCTGGGCGGCATATTCGCTTTCTGGCCTGACAATAAGAACCGCAAGGACCCTGACGAAGAGCAGGAAATAGACAGCAAGCTGGCTGAAGTATGAAACGACTAATACTCGCTGCACTCCTTTTAAGCTTGGTGCTTTCACTTTCCATGCATCTCGTAGACGGATTCGCGCAGGCTTCAAAAGGCACGATATCAATCATGGCCATAAACGGTACGTCCGGTGGTGACCAGCCTTCCGGCGCAACCGTATTGCTGCAGTCGGCGCGGGACGATAAGCTTGTAGAAGCGGGCAAAGCCACGCTCGACTCGTCAGGTATAGCCAATTTCAATGATTTTGATGTTTCACGCCTGTATGTCGCCACGATAACTTACAAAAACGTGCCGTTTTTCAGCGATGTGATTCAATTCACAGCAGGGCAAAGCAGCGTTATGAGCCATGTTAGCGTCTATGAGTCCACGGGCGATCCTGCTGTTATTAGCGATGCCAGAATCGCGATGTACATAAGCGAGAGAGACGGCATAGTTCAAGTGACCGAAGCGCACAGCGTGACGAATTCGAGCACGCTTGTATATGTGGGTTCTGCGCCGGGCGTAGCCGGCCGGTTCCAGACGGTGCGCATCGGACTGCCAACCGGCGCGTCGGTACCAACGTATGCCGCGGGATTTTCGGAGACGACTGTACAGAGAGGTGGCAACGTGCTTACTGACACCCGCCCGATTTTGCCCGGCCGAAAAGAGTATGCGTTCAGCTACGACCTGGTATATCTTTCAAACGACCTTGAAATGAGCAGGCGGTTTTTTGTGCCTACGTCCAGGTTTGAAGTTTTTCTGCCGAGCGGCGTATTAAACATGCAAGGCCCACAGCTTACAAAAGAGGACCAGATAGAGATAAGCGGCCGCAAGCTGGATAGGTATTCTGTTTCCTCTATTGGTACAGGGAGCAGCATCACGATGACGCTTGGCAACCTGCCGTATCACGACTCGCTAACTCCCCTGCGCAACTGGATACTGATTCTCGGCGGATTAAGCGGAGTTGGCTTGATAGGGTGGAGAGTGTTTCGCAGGAAACGTACATTAGCTTTACAGGCAAATCAATAGAAAAGGGGTTAAGTTTAATTTGTTAGAGGGCTACAGTTGTGCTTCTGATCATATCTAACGTATTTATGACTTTTGCATGGTACGGGCATTTGAAATTTAAATTTTCCCCGCTATGGATAGTTATTTTCGCTAGCTGGGGCATAGCGTTTGTCGAATACTGTTTCCAGGTGCCGGCAAACAGGATATGGCACGAAAGGTTCTCGGCGGCGCAGCTAAAGATTATCCAGGAATTAATCACGCTAAGCGTCTTTTCAGTCTTTTCCGTCGTTTACCTGAAAGAGGCGCTGAGGTGGAACTATGTCGCAGCGTTTGGATTGATCTTACTTGCTGTGGTAGTCGCATTCAAAAAATGGTGATAAGTGGTCGAAGTTAGGAACATATACAAATCGTATGGGTTGACTAGGGCGCTAAGGGGCGTCAGCTTCACCGTTCCACACGGCAACTTTATGGTGCTCGTCGGACCTAACGGGTCCGGCAAAACTACGCTGCTTAAGGTGCTTTCGGGACTTACAAGGTCTGAGCATGGTTCGGTTGCGATCGATGGGCGTGATATACGCAACGATTCGTCTCAAGTCAGGCGGCGTACAGGCGTTGTACTGCACCAGAATATGCTGTACGGCGAGCTTACGGCGCGCGGTAACCTGAACTTCTATGCGCAGATGTACGGCCTGCGCAACCCGGACGAACGCATCCTCCAGGTCGTGGCGCAGATGGGCATGACTGCGCATATCGACCAGCGTGTGAGCAGCATGTCACACGGCATGGCAAAGCGAATCTCTATCGCGAGGGCGCTGCTTCACAATCCGGACGTATTGCTGCTCGATGAGCCGGAGACGGGACTCGATGAAGAAGGCATTGAGATTTTGAAAAACATCGTTATAGGCAAAAACGAAGCTGGTATCAGGAAGACGGTGTTGATGTCTACCCACAACATATCGCAATGGCTGGAGATAAGTGATCGTGTGCTTGTCATGGCTGCGGGACGTGTGGTGCATGACGGACCGTCCAGCATGTTAAGCGCGGCATCCCTACGGAAGGTTTACCAGGAGCTTGTCGAGGTGGAGCGCTGATGGAATTCGCGCGCCAGGTTTGGACGATCGTGTGGAAGGACATAATAGTAGAGGCGCGCTCGCGTCAGATCGTGGCGCCTGTGCTGGTATTCGCGGTCCTTGTGCTGGTCATATTTAACTTTGCGCTCAGCCCAACGTCCTCAAACATACCGCAACTCGCGCCCGGCGTCCTGTGGGTATCGTTTACATTTGCTGGCGTACTGAGCGTCAACAGGTCATTCGTGCTTGAAAACGAGAACGGCTCTATTCTCGGCCTAATGCTCTCGCCGGTGAGCCGTGAAGCGTTATTTACGGGTAAGATGCTCAGCAACCTTATTTTCATAGGTGCTGTTGAGCTTGTTACAGTGCCTGTTTTCTCAGTATTGTTCAACCAGGAGTTATTCCCGCCCATGCTTCTGGTGGTGCTGTTTCTGGCCACCTCGGGTTTCTCTGCGGTAGGCAGTATTTTCGCGGCGCTGGCTATAAACACACGTTTCAGAGAAATCATGCTTCCGCTGCTTATGTTCCCGGTAGTTGTGCCTGTTATAATTTCTGCAGTGAAGGCTACCGAAATCATTCTTACTTCATCTCCTGCAGGCGACATGATTAAATGGCTAGAGATGCTAGTGGCGTTCGACCTGATCTTCTTTCTTATTGCGGCTGTCGCGTTTGAATATGTAATAGAGGAATAATTTTGACTACGAAACACCTCGAAAAAATCAATAGCCTTCTCCTGCCGGTCTGTTTTGCAGGCGTGCTTCTCGTGATGTACATGGCGCTGGGGTGGGCCCCGCTGGAGACAACAGAAGGCCATGTACAGCGTATTTTCTACGTACACGTGCCGGTTAGCTGGTCAGCGTTTGTAGCGTTTTTCGTGGTGTTTGTCTCTAGTATTTTGTTTCTTATAAAGCGCAGTGAAAAATGGGACTGGCTCGCCGTATCCGCGGCAGAGCTTGGTTTACTGATGACCACACTCAGCCTGATAAGCGGCATCATCTGGGGAAGGCCTACATGGGGCGTCTGGTGGGTATGGGACCCACGGCTTACGTCTACGTTGCTGATGTGGATGATATACGTGGCCTACCTGATGGTGCGCGCCTACTCGTCGGAAGCCGGACGAGGGTCACGGATGGCGGCCGTGATCGGAATCATTGGCTTCGCTGATGTGCCGGTGGTCTATTACTCAGTGGTCTGGTGGCAGAACATACACCCGCAGCCGCTCATAAGGCCCGGCAACCTTGAGCTTACTGGAAGCATGGCTCTGGTTCTGCTCACATCCACGATAGTTTTCACAATATTTCTTTTTTATCTTATTTCACGAAGGTTCTTGCTGGAGAAAGCAACATCCGAGCTGGCGGTTATGAAGCGCACCCTTCGGGAAGAAGAACAGGATGCCAGGATCGCGAAAATAAAAATAGATAGGGCGGAAAATAAATGAGACGCTTCGTTTTAGCGGCAGCATTTGCATCGATTCTGGTCATGCTGCCCGGCTACGCTTTTGCCAGCGCTTCCTTGCAGGTGGAGCAGCACCCGACAAACTTGCGCTACATATTTGCCGCGTTCATGGCGATATGGGCAGGCTATTTTCTATACGCATTGTTTATGGGGTGGCGCGAACTCAAGCTCAGGCGCTATGTTGAAGAGCTGCAAACATTATTGAAAGACCGCGCTAAGAAATCCTGATTAAAATAGAGTTAAGCATGCCTTCAAAGAAGATAAAGGCCAGCGCAAAGGTGGGGAATGGATAGAAGAAGCTTGCTCTCCCGCCCGGCACCATTAGGAATAAGGATGGCAGGGACACCCGGAGCGATAAGAGGCTGGGGACGCTGCTTTGTTGTAATCCAGCCTTGTGATATCGCCGGACGCCTTACCTATGTATAGCTTGCCGTCGGGTCCGAAAGTCATAACTGCTAGGCCGTCGAACCTCTCGGGCAGCGCCTCAGCTGTAAATCCTCTCTGGAGTGTCAGGCCTGAGCTCGCATCTTTCACCAGGTCTGCAGGCTTAAGCGGCCCGGGTGCGGAATTGGCGACGGGCGGTGGAGATGGGGTTGCTGTAGGAGGCAATGGCGTTGACGTTGGCGTTGAAACTGAGGTTGGTATCGTGGTTGCAGGTGTGACGGTAGGGGTAACGCCGGATACTGCGGTCGCTGACGGCGAAAGCGGGGTGCTGGTTGAAGGCACGTCCTCAGAACTGCAGGCAGCCGACAGGAACAAACAGGCGAACGAAATAATGTAAGTAAGTCTCAAATAATTCCTCACTGACTTCCATAGTATCAAGTTATCCAATCGATTTAATTAAGGGAAATGAAGTAAACTCTCGATTGCAAAATTATGGGGGTATGTATATGATTTATGTGGATTTTTGGAAAGTGAAAAAAGACACATACCAGCTAAACTAAAGCTAAGCATATGCGCCGTTTTTCAGCAAATATTCGAGCGCTAATTGCAAAAACAGGCAGAGAGTATTAAGAAGAGATTCGCTTGGACATCCCGGACCAGGAAGCTAGTCATAGTAGGGACAGTTATAGCCCTTGCGATAGGCTTCCTCACGTTCCAAACTTTTCAGAGCGCATCGGAGTTTGTAGTAAGCGTAAGCGATCTGAAAACAGCTTATGCAAGCGGGAATAACAAAGAGACGCGTGTTATAGGAAAAGTGATGGTCTCCAGCATAAATAGGAATACGGTTAACAAAACTATGGCCTTCTCGATAACGGACGGCGTAGTTACAATTCCTGTCATATATAGAGGCGGAGTAACCACCCAGTTCTATCAAGCCGATGCCGATGTCGTTATCGAGGGAAAGTTTGATAGCTCCAACACTTTCGTTGCCAGCAACGTTATAAGCAGACACGCTTCGACATTTAAAGAGTAGTCTTGATCAGGAGCAATATGACGGTCAACAATGAACAGAAATACAAGATAAGCGTAGTTGACGTCGATTATTACAAGGCTCAGATAGAGTGCCAGGCGGCCTGCCCAGTCCACACCGACGCACGCGGATATGTTCTTTCAGTTGCGAGCGGCGATTATCAGAAGGGCTACGTTCAGGCCAGACAGCCGAACCCATTTGCTTCCACATGCGGACAGGTCTGCAACGCGCCTTGCGAAAAGGCATGCAGGCGCGGCGAATTCGGCAACCCCGTAGCGATCAGAGCGCTGAAGCGCTTCCTCACCGAGCAGTACGGAGTCGAGGCGCAGGCAGGTATCGACGGACGTTCCGTTGGTCTTAAGCTGATGGACATGGTCGCACCGGAGAACTCACACACCTGGGAGAGCTTCGCAACGTTCAAGCAGGCAGGCGAAGACGTCAAGCGCAAGCAGGCCAAAATTGCTGTTATAGGCGCAGGGCCCGCAGGATTTACAGCTTGCCATGACCTCTCGATCCTCGGCTACAAGGTAACACTCCTCGAAGCGACGTCATTTCTGGGTGGAATGCACGTGCTGGGCGTGCCTGAATACCGTCTGGATAGACGCATGGTCGCGAGAGAAGTGGAAGACATCCTCTCGCTCGGCAATATCGAAGTTAAGACAAATATGACGCTGGGCAAAGATTTCACAATCAAGGACTTGAAGGCGCAGGGATTCGAAGCGATCATCATCGCAATCGGCCTTTGGCGCAGCCGCGGCATACCGATACCGGGCGCGGAGACTCCAGGCGTTTTGAAGGCTCTTGAAGAATTCATACCTCAGACGAATACGCAGGTCCCGGTAATAGTGGGCAAGAAGATAGCGGTCATCGGCGGGGGCAATACGGCAATGGACGTCATCCGCACCGCGCTGCGGTTAGGCCCCGATGGAGTAATGGCTAAAGGCCCGGATATCGATCAGGCGAGACGCGTGCGAGAGCTCCGCGAAAAGCCTCCTCTTCTGCGCGGTTATGCCGAGCAGAAAGACAAATTGATGGGCATCACAGGCAAGGGTGTTCCCAGAGTGCCTGAAAGGGAAGTACATGACCTTGTAGTTGAGGCGTGGGACGAAATGCTTGCCGACGAAGTTGAAAAAGAGGATGCGCTGGAAGAGGGAGTGATCTTCCACAACCGCGTAGGCCCTAAGAGGATCATCGTAAGAGACGGTAAAGTCTCAGGCGTTGAAGTGGCACGCGTAGCGCGTGTATATGATGACCAGAACAGATTTAACCCGCAGTTCGTGCCGAACTCTGAGCATGTTATCGAGTGCGACACCGTTATCCTGGCAATCGGTCAGATGGCCGACCTGGGATGGATACAGAAAGAGGACGGCGTTGAAATCAGCCGCAGAGGCTCGATAGTTATTGATAACGCCACGTATGCAACGACTGCCCCCGGCATATACGCCATCGGCGATATAAGCATCGGTCCCCGCCTGATCATCGACGCGGTGGCGGATGGACACAAGGTCTCCAAAGCGGTCGACGAATATTTACAGCAGAAGCGCGCTGTTATCGTGAAGCGCGGCTTTATGGAAAAGATTCCATACAACAATCTTCCGCACTATGGAATGCTGAACGTTCAATACGAGCGCCCTCCAATAGTGCCACTGCACGCCCGCATAGGCGTTGCTGAAATCGAGAAGGCATACACGGAGCAGATGGCCCGCAAGCAGGCAGAACGCTGCTTCATGTGTCACGTCCAGACTGTGTTCAAGGGCAGCTTGTGTATAATGTGCAACGGCTGTGTGGACATCTGTCCCGAGAACTGCCTGAAAATGGTGAGTCTCGCAGATATAGAGGGCGATGATAAGCTCGATGAAGTTATCAAGAACGAGTACGGACACTCGCTCAGTGAGTTCAAGCAGCAAGGCATAGATATCGGGTTGATAGCCGGACAGGGCAGTGTGATGTTGAAAGACGACACGGCCTGCACGCGATGCGCATTATGCGCCAAGCGATGCCCGACGGAAGCTATCACGATGGAAGCCTTCTGGTTTGAAGAGAGCTTAGAATTCGAAAATGCCAAAATCGATCACGCGAGCAAAACCAAAGAACTTAATGCTGGTGCTATAAGATGATTTTGAAGCCTCCGCCGATAGTGGAAAAGATGTTAGGCATTGTGCGCAGCAGCACCGTTTGGCGCAGTTTCTGGAGACAGGGCTACCCGAGCAATGATGAAAACCGCGCTCTTATCATGTTCAATAGCTTGTTCCTCCATCTTCACCCCGTAAAAGTAAAAGGCCATACCCTCAAAATTACTTACACATGGGGTCTTGGATTCATAGCCTTCTGGTTATTCGTGATCCTCACGATAACCGGTGTGGTTTTAATGTTTTTCTATGTTCCATCCACTACCCGTGCGTACCAGGATATACAGGCGCTGGAAACCACGATTCCGTTCGGAATCGTGCTCCGCAACATGCACAGGTGGGCCGCTCACTTGATGGTATTGATAGTGTTTTTACACATGTGCCGTGTTTTCTATACCGGCGGTTACAAGGCTCCGAGAGAGTGGAACTGGGTAGTCGGTGTTAACATGCTTGTGCTTACAAGCATGCTTAGCTTTACCGGTTACCTGCTGCCGTGGGATGATCTAGCGATATCAGCTATCAAGATCGGCTCGCAGATCGCAGCCGTGACTCCGTTCATAGGCCAGTGGGTACGCGGTCTGATGATTGGGGCCACCCCCACAGAAGAAGTTGGACAGAATGCGCTTCTCCGCTTCTACGTGCTTCACGTTATGATTCTGCCAATCGTTCTGTATCTGCTCATATTCTTCCACTTCTGGCGCATACGCAAAGACGGTGGACTCTCACTGCCAGAAAAGACGGCTGAAGAGCCTGCGGACAACGGCAAGAAAGTCTTAGTTAATTAATTGTTTGAGAAGAAGATAAGATGACAACCAGGGACACAAGACAAGAGTTTTTCCCGAAGGACCCAAAGAAGACGTACGGTCTGATGGAACTGATGAAGGGCACTGCGCCTCTCGTGGGCAAAGGCGGACCTGAAGATACATTCTTCTCATGGCCGCACCTGCTCATCCTTGAGCTTCTGGCTATGCTGGGAACTACATTTGTACTGATCCTACTGTCTATCTACGTACGTGCTCCGCTTCGCGAGATAGCGGACCCTGATAAGGTCCAACTCGTTGAGAAGGCCCCGTGGTACTTCCTGAATATTCAGGAGTTGCTCAGGCATATGAACCCTGCACTCGCCGGCGTGATAATCCCCAACATAGCGCTTGGTCTTGTCATGGCGATCCCATATATCGACCGCTCCAACAAAGACGTAGGCGTTTGGTTCGCTGGAACCAAGGGCGCCAAGATTGCTCTTTTTGGCTTCCTGTACGCGTCAGTAATGATGGTTGCGCTCGTGGTATTCAATGAAAAATTCCACTGGCATGGCGGCACCGGTGTAAACGCGTTGTTTATGCAGGCTGAGACGGTAAAAGGCATTACAACATACGTAACAAGGTTCCCATCAGCCATAGCCCAGGATATAGTTGTTGGACAAGCGATCCCATGCGCTCTTATATTTTTCCTCAGCTTAATGCTTGGTGTAGGCACGTGGAAGATTGCAAAGGCGAATACGCGCGAAATCATAATCGCGCTCTTTAGTGCGTTTGTTGCTGCGTATTTTGTACTTATGATCATCGGAATTTTCTTCAGAGGCGAGTCCTTCTCATTTATAAGCCCGCTTAATCTGCCTCCAGGCGCGATATCGTTCTAGGTTACTGAGGAGAAATTGAAATGGCGCATTTAAAAACCTCACAAAACGGCGGAGTGCGGGTCACTCGGCGAGAGTTTCTCAGCTGGACGTGGTGGGGCATTGTAGGACTTATCGCGCTCGAATCAACGGTTGGTCTGTTGTGGGCACTATGGGCGAAGAAACCCAAGGTTAAACCGGGGCAGTTTGGTTCTAACCTTTCGGCTGGCAATATCAATGAAATGCAAGTGGGCGATATAAAGCTTGTGGAAAAAGGGAAATTCTTTATATCTAAAGTAGAGGAGAACGGTGTCCTCGCTCTATACCGCAAATGTCCACACCTGGGCTGTCCGGTCCCCTGGGCACCAGACGAGCCGACGTGGGATAGCATCCAGGCGCAAGGGAAATTCCACTGCCGGTGCCACGGTTCTGAATATGACCGCTTCGGTGTTAAGCACGCAGGCCCCGCTCCGAGGCCGATGGACCTAATGGCTGGCGAGATTGACGCGCAGGGCAACATCCTGATAGATACGGGCAACATTTCTACAAGGTCAGGCTATAACGAAAGCCAGCTTATAAGGAAAGCTTAATGGACGAACTTTCTAAAAAATTTCTTATCGGCCTGGTTTTGACTATGGCTATTATCGTGATCCTTCCTATATATGCGATCCGTGAGACCAAGCGGCATACATCTGCGGCTGAGCGCTTCACCGAGGCTGCGGTCGAGCGCGGAGCGATTACGTTCGCCACCACGTGCTCGGGCTGTCATGGTATCCAGGGCGGCGGGAAGGTCGAAAGCCCTTCATTCATAGGATTCCCGTTGAACCCGGAGTTCCGAGAAAAAGCAGGTCTCGTGATAAAGCTGCCCGGAGGCGACTCATATGTTATCGATGAAGACGTAGCACGGAAGGTGATTCACCGCGGCCGCATCGGCGGCGACCCTACCAATTCACTTTCCCCGGAAGAGAAGAAACTCACACTACCAAACCTGAATATGCCTGCCTGGGGACTCGATGACGGCGGTCCAATCAAGGATTTTGCGATCGAAGACCTGATTGCTCTATTACAGCATTGGAATCAGGGTGCGATGGATGAAGCTCTTAGTCATCTGCCCGCCGCCCAGCTGGATGGTTTGAAAGCGCAGGCGGCTGCAGGGCAGAACCGCTAGAGAGATTCTCTAGCTCATTCGACTAAAGGATTAAATCGATGGCATCGCCGACTCGCCTCCTCTTAGCTACAAATAACCTAGAGAAGGCACGCGAGCTATCCAAGCTGCTGAAAGACGTTCCATATCAAATCGTTACACCATCAGAACTCGGCCTGAAACTTGACGTTAGAGAGACAGGCGCTACGCTTGAGGCAAATGCTGAGCTTAAAGCGAAAGCCTTTGCGCAAGCCAGCGGCCTACTTTCAATAGCCGACGACTCCGGTCTCGAGGTCGATGCGCTTAATGGCGAGCCCGGTGTCAGGACTGCGCGATACGCCGGTGAGAATAAGACCGATGCCCAGCGCAACCAGCACCTGCTCGCGAAGCTGAAGGGCGTCCCTCTTAATAGACGCACCGCCAGGTTCAGGTCTGTGATAGCAATCGCTCCGCCAAAAGGGATCACTAGGTTCTGCGAAGGACGAGTTGAGGGATTGATCGTTATTGAGCCAAAGGGCGATAAGGGTTGGGGACACGACCCGATTTTCTACCTGCCCGGCATCGGAAAAACGATGGGTGAGATTTCAAGCTCACTCAAAGGGAAATACAGCCATAGGGGTAGAGCGGCTAGGAAGGCTGCAACGCTTCTTAAGAAATTAGTTGATTAAAGCGGTCAACAATTGACACCTAGCTTCAATAGTCGCACAATTTAACGGTATGCCCAATACAAAAGCCTCCATTAAAGACACGCGCAATCGCCCGATGCGTGACCTGCGCATTTCGGTGACTGACCGATGTAACTTCCGCTGCCCTTACTGCATGCCCGCGGAGATATACGGTGAGCGCTATCATTTCATGCCCAGAGAGCAAATGCTCTCGTTTGAAGAGATAAACAGACTGGCAAGGATTTTCGTGAAGCTTGGAGTGAATAAGCTTCGTCTCACAGGAGGGGAGCCTCTGATACGCAACGACCTCCACAAGCTCGTCGGTCTGCTGTCCACCATTGTAGACGTTGATGACCTTACGCTTACCACCAACGGTTATTTACTTGCAGAGCAGGCGAAGTCATTGAAGGATGCCGGACTGCGGCGTATCACCGTAAGCCTAGATAGCCTTGATGACGAGGTGTTTGCGAAGATGAACGGACGCGGATACGGCACCAAGAGAGTGCTGGAAGGGATCGCAGCCGCTGAAAGAGTCAGCCTTTCGCCTATAAAACTGAACACAGTCGTTCAGAAAGGCGTGAACGACCACACGGTCGTCGAACTTGCGAGGCATTTCAAAGGAACAGGCCATATATTGCGATTTATCGAGTACATGGACGTGGGTAATCTCAACGGCTGGAAGCTTGACCAGGTAGTGCCTTCGAAAGAGATCGTCCGAATGATAAGCGAGCAGATGCCGCTTGAGCCTGCCGAGGCTAACTACGTCGGGGAAGTGGCGGCGCGCTACCGATACCTGGACGGCACCGGGGAGATCGGTGTCATTTCCTCCGTTACACAGCCGTTTTGCGGCGACTGCACACGAGCACGTCTTTCTACGGACGGGAAGCTTTTCACGTGCCTGTTCGGCAGCCAGGGCACTGATCTGAAGACGCCGATGCGAAAAGGCGCTACTGACCATGAACTTGAGGTGCTGATTGCAAATGTATGGCTCGGCAGGACGGACCGTTATTCTGAGCTCAGAGCGCATCTTACTGCTAAACCAGGCTCTGAAAAAATCGAGATGTTTCAAATAGGCGGATAGCTCTCGCCTTCTGATAGAATTCCCATGTTTCTTCGTTAATTTGCTAGAGGAGTGAAGTATGCCTACGACCAAAGAGCTGGACCTAAAAAAATACATACGGGATATACCGGACTTCCCACAAAAAGGCGTCCTTTTTAAGGATATCACCCCACTCCTGGGTGAGCCTAAAGCTCTGAAAGCCGCTATCGATAAGTTTGCCGCTCTCTATAAAGACCAGAAAATAGAGACGGTCGTAGGGATAGAATCCAGAGGATTCATATTCGGTGCTCCGTTATCTTACAAATTAGGCGTGCCTTTTGTCCCTGTGCGTAAAAAAGGAAAGCTCCCTTCAAAGACAATTTCTGCTGAGTATTCACTTGAATACGGAACAAGCGTCGTTGAGATGCACGAAGACGCGATCAAGTCAGGCAAAAACGTACTGATAATAGATGACCTCCTGGCTACGGGTGGGACTGCCGCTGCCGCAGCGAGCCTTGTAAAAAGCCTCGGATGCAAAGTTGTCGGACTGGGGTTCCTTATAGAGCTGAAAGCACTAAAAGGACGTGAAAGGCTCAAAGGCTACAAAGTAAATTCACTGATCCAGTACTAGCATGAAGACGATAGAGTGGGTCAACGGCAAGCTGCGTATCATCGATCAAACGCGTTTACCATACGAAACCGTATATATTGAACTTACCGACATCCCCGACGTAGTAGAGTCCATAAAATCTCTCAGGATACGTGGCGCGCCTGCGCTCGGTGTCATGGCTGCGTATGGGCTTTGCATCGGTGCAGCCAAAATTGATGCTTCTGATAAATCTTCATTCATTAAGCAGCTTGAAAAAACATCCGCAGAAATATTGGCCAGCCGTCCGACAGCTGTAAACATACGCTGGGCGCTTGACCACATGCGCACCATCGCCGCCAAGGCGAAAACGCCGCGCGATGCAGTCGAATCGCTGCTTGAGGAAGCGAAGAGGATGCATTCGCAGGACGTGGCAATAAATAAGCGGATGGGCAAGTTTGGCGCTGACCTTATTCCGGACGGCGCTACTGTTCTTACGCACTGCAACACCGGATCGCTTGCCACCGCCGATTTTGGCACGGCGCTTGGAGTGATACGTTCAGCGGTGGCGCAGGGCAAAAAGATACAGGTTTATGCTACAGAAACACGGCCGCTGCTTCAGGGCGCGCGCCTGACCGCCTGGGAGCTCATGCAGGACGGTATACCGTCGACATTGATCACAGACTCTATGGCGGGCCATTTCATGAGCAAAGGGGCCATTACTTGCGCAATCGTTGGCGCAGACAGGATAACCGCTAACGGCGACACTGCGAACAAGATCGGTACTTATTCCCTGGCCGTCCTGGCGCATGAGCACAACATACCGTTTTATATAGCGGCTCCGATAAGCACGATAGACCCGACACTGAAGACCGGCACCTCGATTCCCATAGAAGAGCGTAAGCCTGAAGAAGTGCTCGGTTTTGGCGGCGTGCAGACCGCACCCAAGGGCATGCGCGTAGCAAACCCAGCGTTTGACGTTACGCCGTCTAGGTACATCGCCGCGATCGTTACCGAGCGAGGCATACTACGCAAGCCTTACGCGCAATCGATCTCAAAAGCGCTAAAGCCCGCGTAAAGATAAGGAGAAATATGCCTGCAGCTCGTATCGGCGTTATCGGTGGAAGCGGCCTGTATCAGATAGACGGCATGACCGACGCGCAAGAAATCGATATTGAGACTCCGTTCGGCAAGCCAAGCGATTCAATAATGGTCGGAACGCTGGAAGGCCAGCGCATTGCATTCCTGCCCAGGCACGGCAAAGGCCACCGAATCAGCCCCAGCGAACTGCCGGTAAAGGCGAATATTTTCGCCTTGAAGACGTTGGGCGTCGAACACCTCATCTCCATAAGCGCTGTGGGCAGCCTGCGTGAGGATATCAAGCCGCTTGACCTCGTAGTGCCGGACCAGCTCATCGATAGGACTCGCGGTAGGCCGAGCACATTTTTTGGGAACGGAATCGCTGTTCATGTGGGCATGGCTGACCCGTTCTGTCCGGTGCTCAGCGGTCTGCTGGCCAAAACAGCCAAAGGCGCAGGCGCGACCGTTCACGAAGGCGGCACGTACGTGGTTATGGAAGGCCCGCAGTTCTCCACGCGCGCGGAGTCGAACCTGTATCGCTCATGGGGCGCAAGTGTTATCGGCATGACTGCGCTGCCTGAGGCAAAGCTAGCCCGCGAAGCAGAAATATGCTATTCGATACTCGCTTGTTCAACGGATTACGACTGCTGGCATGAATCGCACGAGAGCGTCACGGTTGAAATGGTGATACGCAACCTGCTTCAGAATGTCAGCACCGCGAAGTCGATATTGAAAAACCTGCTGCCACGGATCCCGGCTGTCCGCACATGCTTATGCGCTTCTGCGTTACAGAACGCAATCATCACGTCTCCGGAGCGTATTCCAGCCAAAACGAAAACGCAATTAGAGCCGCTGCTTGGCAAGTACCTGAAATAAAATCACTTCCTGAATAGCTATAATAATCCTGCTAAATCAAAGATAAGGAGGGACGCCTTGGTTACCAGAAGAAGCCGTCCAAATGAACCATTCACACGCCTTTCCGCTGAGCAAGCTAAAAAGATGCTTGATTCCAAAAATGGGACCGTTATCGTTGACGTACGCGAGCCTGATGAAACAAAGACAGGCCACGTTCCAGGTGCAGTGCTTATGCCCGTAAATAGTGTATTTTCACGCACAGCCGAGCTGCCCAAAGATAAAGACATCATTTTTGTATGCGCAGTCGGTCAGCGAAGCGCTCTCGCTGCCGAGATTGCCGCAGCCATGGGGCTCACAAAGCTGTTCAACATTGAGGGTGGAACAGAGGCGTGGAAAGCAGCGGGTTATCCGCTCGAGAAGTAGCCTTTTACGCTGAGATACGAATAGCTGATGGCAGACCTTCCAGAATTTGTGCAGGGCCTTCTGAAGCCTGTAGCTTACCCACACCCAGTTTCTCACGTAGAGCTAGTGCAAACACATATCTCATACGTCTTCATTACCGACAGCTTCGTATACAAGGTCAAAAAACAAGTGGATTTTGGCTTTGTTAATTTCAGTACTTTAGAGAAACGCCGTTACTTTTGTTCCCAGGAGGTTGAACTAAACAAACGGTTGTCGCCTGATGTTTACCTCGGCGTCGAAGAGATCAGGGAGAATAACGGTACGTTTTCCATAGGCGGCGCAGGCACTACCGTTGAATATGCTGTGAAGATGCGCCTGCTGCCCAGGGACCGGATCATGAGCGCAATGCTCGCGCGTAATGAGGTCACGCAAAACCATGTAGAAGACATCGCAAGCATCCTCGCGAAGTTCCACGTGAAAGCGGCCACATCGCCAGAAATATCTGCATTCGGCAAACTGGACGGTCTGGGTGTTGGACGTAACGTACTGGAGAACTTCGAGCAGACCGAAAAATACATCGGCAAGACCATAAGTAGAGCGCGCTGGCGAAGAGTAAAAGAATACGCCCAGGGATTCATGGACAATAATCGGAATCTTTTTGAGCATAGGGTAAATTCTGGCAAGATACGCGACTGTCATGGTGATACGCACTCGGCGCAGATATTTTTAGCCGATAAGGTCTACATACTGGACTGCATAGAGTTCAACGATCGCTTTCGATATGGGGACGTCATAAATGACGTGGCGTTCCTGGCGATGGACCTGGACTATAGCGGCAGGCCTGACCTGTCCGCCGCCTTCGTCTCAAAATACGAAAGAGATTCGGTAGATCTTGAAGGCCTTAGGCTGCTCGATTTTTATAAGTGCTACCTGGGATTTGTGCGCGCAAAAGTATCCAATTTCCAGCTTGACGACCCGCATCTTGGGGATAAGGAACGAGCCGCAGCCGCCAAAAATGCAGAAGACTATTTTGACCTCGCGGAGCATTACGCCTACCGGTCTAAAAGGCCGCTGATGATAGTGATGTCCGGTCTTTCTGGCAGCGGAAAAAGTTCCGTTGCGCGCAGGCTTGGCGCTACGTTTAATGCGAAGGTGATCCTGTCGGACATACTGCGCAAGACACTTGCCGGCGTTCCGCTTACAGAGCATAGGACCGAGCAGTTTGGCGGAGGCATATACACGCCGGAGATGACAAAACGCACCTATGATGAGATGTATCGCCAGGCGAAAGAAGAAATTTCCACAGGTCGTAGCGTAGTGCTTGACGCGGCGTTCTTGAGGCGGGACGAGCGCCTGCAGGCCAGGAAATCGGCCGACGACGTTAACGCAGAGTTCTATATGATAGAGTGCGTTTGCTCAGACGATGAGGTAAGACGCAGGCTCGACAGGCGTGTACGCTCCGGCTCATCGCCGTCAGACGCAACATTCGATACTTACCAGATGCAAAAAAAGAATGCTGAACCGGTGATTGAAATGCCTAGGTTCAGGCATATCCTAGCAGATACTACCGTATCCACCCAGTCGGCGCTGGAAAAGATAGAAGCAAGACTGAAAGAGTTTATCTAGAGAATAAGTTTAGGAGAGATCAATGGCTGTCAAAAATGGTGACGTAAAAGATGTAAAGTTGGCTAACCTTGGCAAAGAACATGTTCAGTGGGCCGAGATGGAGATGCCTGTTCTTCGGCAGATAAGGAAGAGGTTCCTTAGGGAAAAGCCGCTTAAGGGATTGAAAATCTCCGCGTGCCTGCACGTTACCTCTGAGACTGCGAATCTCGCGCTGACGCTGCGTGACGGCGGCGCTGACCTGACCCTGTGTGCCAGCAATCCGCTAAGCACACAGGATGACGTCGCGGCGTACCTGACAGGCGCGGAAAAAATACCTACGTTTGCAATAAAGGGTGAAGACCAGAAGACCTATTACAGCCATATCAATTCAGCGCTTGATGCCAAGCCTAACCTCACGATGGATGACGGCGCCGACCTTGTCGCCACTATCCACACGAAGCAGAAGGTCCTACTTAAAGACATCATGGCAGGCACAGAAGAGACTACCACGGGTGTTATACGTCTGCGCAGCATGGAGGCAGCCAAGAAGCTCATGTACCCGATCGTTGCCGTAAACGAGGCTATGACGAAGCACTTCTTCGATAATCGCTACGGCACAGGCCAGAGCACTATCGATGGCATCACGCGCGCCACGAACATTCTGTGGGCCGGCAAGAACGTCGTGGTTGCCGGTTACGGCTGGTGCGGCAGAGGTGTCGCGTCCAGGGCAAGAGGCCTTGGCGGCCAGGTCATCGTGACTGAGGTAGATCCCATAAGAGCGCTTGAGGCAGTAATGGACGGCTACCGTGTTATGGCCATGCCGGAAGCCGCCAAAATAGGCGATTTCTTTATCACAGTAACCGGTGATATCAACGTTATCGATATAGACGACTTCCTGTCTATGAAAGATGGAGCTGTGGTCGCGAACAGCGGACACTTCAATGTTGAGATAAACATCAAGGCACTGGAAGACCTTGCCAAAGAAAAGAGACATGCGCGCCCGTTTGTGGATGAATACACGTTGTCCAGCGGCAGACGCATTTATCTGCTGGCGGAAGGCCGCCTTGTAAACCTTTCAGCCGCTGAAGGACATCCTGCCAGCGTCATGGACATGAGCTTCGCGAACCAGGCACTGTGCGCTGAGTACGTGTACAAGAATTACAAGAAGCTTGAAAAGAAGGTCTACGTTGTTCCTGAGAATATCGATAAAGAAGTCGGCAGGCTGAAGCTTCAGGCAATGGGCGTAAAGATAGATGTGCTTACTAAGGAACAGGAAAAATACCTGTCTGGATGGGCAGAAGGGACTTCCTAGCCCTGACTTTTCAGCGGAGCGCTCTTTCTGGTCTTTAAGGCTTTTAATCCTGAGACTATTGCCAGCAAACTGAGCGCGGTAAGCACTATCGCGCCGCTTGCGGCTATGTCCTGGTAGAAGGACACCGTCAGCCCGGTAAAGACGCTTACCATGCCAATGGCCCCGGCGACCAGTAATGTAGTTCTGAACCCGCGTCCAAGCTGAAGGCTGGCAAGCACCGGGAACACTATGAGCGCGCCAACGAGCAGACCGCCCACAATACGCATAGCCAGTGTCACCGTTATGCCCGTCAGTACCGCTAAGACTATGTTCACCCTGTTCACAGGCACACCGGATACGCGTGCCATATCAGGGTCAAACGTGGACTGCACCAGCTCGCTGTACAGAAGCCAAACGATTGCCAGCACCGCGACGCCGAGCCCGACGCTTGCCCATACGTCACCCTTACCCACAGTGACAACGCTGCCGAACAGGTAGCCGAACAGGTCTATGCCCACACCGTTGCCTATGCTGAGGATGATCAGAGCGAGCGACAGTGATGTGTAGAGGACAAGCGCGAGGGCGCTGTCGCTGGCCATAAACCGCGATGTCCGCAACCGCTCAAGTATCACGGCTGCAATAGCAGATGTGATTATGGCTACCAGCACGGGGAAGTGGCCCAGGAAGATGCCGATCGCTGCGCCGGTGATAGCCACGTGAGCCAGGGTATCTGCGATGAGCGACAGCCGGCGCAGAACGAGGAATGTTCCGAGAAGCGGCGCCGCCAGCCCGACGATACCCCCTGCTATGAACGCGCGCACCATGAAGCTGTACTGGAATATTTCAGGCATCTTTACTCATGTCTGTGTACAACCATATCCACTTTGTGGCCGTAGAGTGCACTCAGGTCTTTATCTGACAGTTCATTAACATCCGTATATGACTGCAAACGGCAGTTCATGCAGGCTATTTTATCGGCTTCGTGGAGGACCACGCCTATATCATGTGATACTAGTATCACCGTTACTTTCCTGGTCTCACGCAGATGGCGTATCAGGGTGTAGAACTGCTCCTGTCCTGCCTGGTCCACTCCGGACGTTGGTTCATCCATTATCAGAAGCTCAGGCTGGTGCACCATGGCGCGCCCTATCAGCACACGCTGCTGCTGGCCGCCAGATAGCTCGCTTATAAGTCTGTGCCGCAAGTCCCACATATCGACGAGGAGCAGGGCCTTCTCGGCTGCAGGCGATATGCCGCGCCTGAATATAGCTGTATGGTCGATCCCCTTGTACTCGCCAAGCTTTACGATGTCCGCAACGGTGGCTGGGAAGCGCACGCGGAAAGCGCTGGCGAACTGAGGCACATATCCGATACGGTGCCATGACCTGAACCGCTTGATGTCCTCACCGAACAGGAGAACTCGGCCGCTCTGAGGCTTTTCGAGTCCCATAGCCAGCTTAATAAGGGTGGTCTTACCGCTCCCGTTGGGTCCTATGAGCGCTACGAAATTACCGCGCTCTATTGAGAAGGTGACGTCCTCCACGGCGTGCGCTTCGTTGTAACCGAACGTTACGTGTTCAAAAGTTACGTGCGATTCGGGTAGATTGTTCGTAATACTTATCGGCATCCGAGCGCCAGCCTTAAATTTGCAAGGTTGTTTTTCATCACGGTGACATAGTTATCTCCAGCGTTTAGCTCTTTTTCGGTCAATCCTTCAAGCGGATTCAATACAAGGGTCTCAATTCCAGCCTCATCAGCAAGTGTTTTTGAGATTCTTGGACTGACCAGGGTTTCAAAGAATATATGGGTAGCTTTCTTAGCTTTGAGTTCTTCTAATACCTTGCGAAGCCGCGCGGGACTGGGTTCAGCGTCAGGCGTAATGCCTGAAACGGCAAGCTGTTTCAATTCGTAACGTTGTGCCAGATAGGCGAAAGCCGCGTGTGAAGTCACTATCGTTGTCCGGTCGCAGTTTGAAAGTCCGTTTTTGAATTCCGTATCTAATGTATGCAGGTCTATTTTGAGTGTATCAAGATTTGTTTTGTAAGCAGCCGCATTAGCAGGATCTGCCTTTGCCATGCCGGCATAAATAGCATCCGCTTCCTGAGCATATCGTATTGGGTCAAGCCAAACGTGCGGGTCTTTGCCGGAAATCTCCTCATCGTTTGAATCACGCAGCTCCTGTCCAGTTATCCCTTTTACAACAATAGTTTTGGTGGTGTTCATATCAGAAACAACTCTATCCGCCCACTTTTCAACGATTCCCTGGTAAATAAATACCTTTGCATTTTGTATCGCCGCTATCTCCTTTGGCGAAGGCTCCCAGTTGTGAGGCTCCGCTCCGGCCGGGACAAGGGTTTTTACGCTGACCTGACTGCCTCCGATTCTTTCTGCGAGAAACTGCACGGGATAAAAGGATGTGACGACTGAAGTCTTGCCGGTCTCTATAGGACTTTCTGCTGAGCATGCGGCAAACGAAAATACGATTAATAATGCGGCCGCAACAGGTTTAGGCCAGAGCCTCACTTTGTACACTATGATACTAAGTCTCAATGTATTTCGTAGCAAAACCGACTCCTATTTTGTTTTGAATTAGCTACTAACTGTGCTGGTGTTCAGCGCGGATGCTGTCCACTTTGGCGCCTGCGGCCCTGCATGCTGCGCAGAGAACGAAAACTTCGATGCGGTGCCCGACCACTGTGTCGCCATCGTCGTCTTCCATACTCTTGAGCGCCCGCTCAATGACCGTCTGCCTGAACTCGCGGACCGATCCGCAATGCACGCATATGATGTGGTGATGGTGAGCCATGCCGGATACCGTGTACCGGGGCGCGCCTGAATCCATTGCGAGCTTGCAGAGTACGCCCTGGTCTACCAGCAGACGGATCGTTCGGTAGACGGTCGCGCGCCCTGCTTCACGTACCTCGGTCACCAGCTCTTCAGCGGTGAACCCTTCCTCGTGTTTTATGAGGCTATCGACCAGCTTTACGCGGCTGCCCGTGATGCGGAAGCCGTTGTCTTCTAACTTTTGAATTATCGATTCACGCAGTGTCATTTGATACTCAGTTTCATCAATTGAATGAATACTATATTCGCATCTGATGTGCTGTCAAGAGGAAATGCCCGCTGCAAACGATATTAAGTATCGTATTGCAGCATATTTTGACTGGGCTTAAACTATGCGTATGCGTGTCATATCCCTCTTACCAAGTGCAACCGAGATAGTCTGCGCGCTTGGTCAGCAGGGGAGCCTTGTTGGCCGTTCCCACGAATGCGATTTCCCATCCGGCGTAAGCGCTCTGCCCATCTGCTCCAGACCAAAGTTTGTCACGGATGGAACGAGCTACGGGCTGAACCAGCGCGTGATTGCGATTCTCCAGGAAGCCGCGTCCATATACAGGCTGGATGCGAAACTAATGAATAGGCTGAAGCCTGACCTGATCATCACGCAGTCGCAATGCGATGTGTGCGCTATCAGCCAGAAGGAAGTTGAGGCTGCCGTCTGTCAGCTCATCGGGACACAGCCGCGAATCATTTCACTCGAGCCTAACGCGTTGAGCGATGTTTACCGCGATATATCATCGATTGCGGTAGCGCTGGATGTTCCTGCCGCTGGCGAATCGCTTATTCAGTCCATGATGCAAGGGATGGCGCTGGTGAAAACAAGGACTGCTAAGCTGCCGAGGCCGAGAGTCGTCTGTATAGAATGGCTGGACCCGATAATGGCGGCAGGCAACTGGATGCCTGAACTCGTGGAGATAGCAGGGGGGCATAACTTGTTTGGCAGCGCCGGCAAGCATTCTCCGTGGATCCAGTGGCCGGATGTCATTACAAACGATCCTGACTTACTCTTTATTTCGCCCTGCGGCTATGACCTCGCGAGAACCCGAAAAGAGATGGCTTTGCTTGAAGATAAACCCGGCTGGGGAAAGCTAAAAGCGGTAAGAAATGGGAAAGTGTATATAGCCGACGGCAACCAATATTTCAATAGGCCGGGACCAAGACTGGTGGATTCGCTGAAAATTATGGCTGAGATATTTCATCCCGTTGGATTCAAGCATGAATACGAAGGAAGTGGATGGCAAAACTGGCGATAAGGTAAGCGGTAAGTGATGCCCGGGTGAAGATTACGAATTCACACTGACACAAGCGGGGAAGGCACACCTTGCAAACATGAAGAATGGGGACAGGTCTATTTAGTACAATGCCGTAATACTCCCTTGAACTTCATGGGTACTCAATTATTGGAAGGACAAGGATTCAATGCCAGCAGACTATAGATCTGAAGTGGAAGCCCAAGCGCTTAATGAACGTCCGGCCGCCATTATCGAGGCGGCAGACGATGCCATTATCGGCAAAGACCTCAACGCAATCGTAACAAGCTGGAACCCCGGGGCGGAGCGATTGTACGGCTATACAGCACTGGAAATGATAGGGCAGTCCATGAAACGCTTGGAGCCGTCGGAGAAAGTTGGCGAGATCGTTTCGATAATGACCCGAATCAGAAAAGGCGATAGGATAGCCCACTTTGAAACGGTCCGCGTGCGCAAATACGGCACACGTGTATCGATTTCAAAAAGCGTTTCCCCTATACGGAACAGCAAGGGTGTGATTATCGGCGCAATGAATATCACTCACGATATGACTGTTCAAAACAAACGAAATGAAACACGGCTGGAATTAGAGAAGTTTTCTTCATCGCGCCGCCTCGCAGAGAATGTATCTGCAGAGCTGAATGACAGGTTGGAGACCATCAAGAATGTGCACACTATGCTGATGAAAGTATTCCAAAGGATTCCAGCGACCGGAAACTGCTGGAGATTGCAGTAGAAGAGACTGAGAAAATATTGAATTACAGCCGCCGTGTATCGTAACGTCAGTTACACGCTCCTCTTATCCTTTGGATATTTCAAAAGTTATTAGCTGTATAAAAGTTATTAGCTATATAATCAGACACATGCCCGCTTGCAGGAAAATATCCTAACTTGGAAACCGACCACTCTACACCCGATAGAGCGCATTTAGCTGCATCTGCTGAGCAAACACGGTACAGAGTCAGTATTTCATCCACCTTCGAGTCTTTGCGGGTAAGGGACTATCGCTACTATTTCATCTCCAGCTTAGCTTTCATGTCGTGTATGAATATTCAGATGGTCGCCAGCGGATGGTTTACATATAAGCTGACCGGCTCGAGCGCGCTGCTGGGAATCACTCTGCTTGCCAATGCGATTCCAGGTATC
>SHYL01000037.1 GCA_009692825.1 Dehalococcoidia bacterium
TAGTAAAGATGCCAAATCTGCCCGCAGCGCCATCCGCGGCACCCGGCGTCCCGCCTCCTACACCAGCACAGATGGAGAGAGCCAGGAATATGGCTATGGTCCGCACCTACCCAATGAAACGCTACGAAGTTAAAGTCCAGAGCGGCGATATTTTTATCGACGTACCGTAGGCTAAGATGCGATTAAAAGAGCTCGGTTCCACTGCTATAAAGCTGCCCGAGATTTCGCTGGGCACGTGGAAATACCATGCGGGACCTGAACCTCTAAGGTATGGGATAAGGCTCGGCGCTAATTTCATAGATACGGCAGAGATTTACCGTACCGAGAATATAGTAGGCGAAGCTTTAACAGGCATACGCGATAAGGTTTTTCTCGCAACGAAAGTTTCAGGCGACCACCTCCGTTACGATGATGTTCTGGCCGCCGCAGACAGGAGCCTCAAGCTCCTAAAGACCAACAGCATCGACCTGTACCAGATACACTGGCCGAACCCAGACGTGCCCATAAGAGAGACAATGCGCGCTATGGAAGAACTGGTGGACAGCGGTAAGGTGAAATATATAGGCGTGAGCAACTTCGATGTGCACGAGATGGAAGAGGCGCAATCCTGCTTAAAGAAGAACCAGATCGCCTCTAACCAGGTCATCTATAACCTATCGGAGCGAGGGATAGAGCGCGAAATTATTCCTTACTGCGAGCGTCACAAAATTACTATCCTCGCATACAGCCCGCTGGCGCAGGGCGAGCTTGCAAACCCTGCTAACCTCGGCAGCAGGGATAGAACAGATGCCTTCACAAAAGTGTCTGATGCGACGGGCAAGACCGCGGCACAGATCGCGCTTAACTGGTGCCTGACAAAGCCCATAGTGATGGCTATTGTAAAGGCCGCAAACGAGAACCACGTAAAAGACGACTGCGAAGTTTCCGACTGGCGGCTTTCGCCCGAGCATGTGGATACTTTGAATAAAGCCTTCAAGCCCTAAAAGTTTTCTCCTAACCTAGTCAGGACTAATATGGACATCGCTAAAATAAGAGAAGCCATACCCGCAACAAGCCACGGACTATATTTCAATACCGGTTGGTCAGGTCCATCACCAAGGCCCGTAGTGGAACGAATCAAAGAATGGCTGGAATACGAAAGTTACAACGGCCCAACCTCCAAGCCAGTATTCGAGCGCCATATAGAGCTAATGAACTCGGTAAGAAGCACCATCGCCAGTTTTGTCGGCGCTACCGCAGATGAGATTACGCTAACTCAGAACACCACGGAAGGCATCCACCTGATAATCAACGGCATCCAGTGGAAACCCGGCGATGAAATGATAATCTGCGACCTCGAGCACCCATCGGTATCCATACCTGCGTATTACATGCCCAAGAGACAGAGCGTAACTCTCAAAATACTGGACACGAATCCCACAGCATCAAAGGCAGAAATCCTGGAGATGTTCGCTAAGGCGATAAGCCATAAAACGAAGCTGGTATTTTTTAGCCACGTTCAGTACGCCTGCGGACTCAAGATGCCCCTGGCGGAAATAGCAGCGATGGCACACCATGCGGGTGCGTGGGTGCTGGTAGACGGCGCGCAAGCTGCAGGGCACCTGGACCTTGATATGCGCGTGCTAGATGCTGATTTCTACTGCTTTCCGGGGCACAAATGGATACTCGGGCCGGACGGGATAGGTGCCACATATATCAAAAAAGATCTCATCGGCCAGATAGAAACGTCAAAAATGGGGAATAGGTCGATATTAAATTCGGACAGGCGCGGGAATTACACGCCTAACGTCGAATCGATACGCAAATTCGAGCTCACGACTACCAGCGCCCCGCTGTGGGCGGGAATGGAAGCATCTATCAAGTTTCTCCTCGATGTAGGTAAGCCGGAGATCGAGGAGAGAAGCCGCAGCCTGGCATCCATTGTGAAATCGACATTCGCCGAAATACCGGGCGTGCACATACACAGCCCGACTGATCCGCTTACTTCATGCGGCCTAACGACGTTCTCAATCGACGGGTGGGAACCCAAGGACGTAGTCGATGCGCTGTGGACTGACGTCCAGGCCGTGACACGCACAACACCCTGGCCGGCAGGCGTCCGCCTATCTACAGCGTTTTTCAACACGGAAGATGAAATATCCAGAGTACGCAAAGGCGTTGAGAAGCTAGCCGAATCGCGCAAACATTAATCGGATCCCTCGCCTTTCCATCACAGGTAAGCACATTTTCTTTCGTATCGCTTTCGTTAGAATTGGTACAGAGGCTACTTAACACAGAGGTATCACAATGGACTTATTCGAGCGGATGGCTGAGCACGATTACGAGCATGTTCATTATTCCTACGATAAAGCTTCCGGGCCTAAAACCATTATCTGCGTACACAACACCACGCTCGGACCTGCCCTTGGAGGCACAAGGATGTGGGCATACAAAACCGAAGCCGAAGCACTCACAGGCGTCCTGAGGCGCGCTCGCGCCATGACCTATAAATCGGCTGGGGCCGGGCTGGATTTTGGCGGCGGCAAGGCCGTAATCATTGGCGATCCGCACAAAGACAAGAGCGAGGCGCGATTGAGGGCATACGGGCGCGCGGTAAACACGCTTGGAGGGAAGTACATCACGTGCGAGGATGTGGGCACCGTGCCAGCGGACCTGGAGACAGTGATGAAAGAGACCAATATCTGACGGGCAAGCCGCTGTCGATGGGCGGGAGCGGCGACTCTGCACCCGCCACTGGGTTGGAAGTGTTTCGCGGTATGCAGGCGTGTGCCACGAAGGCAAGGGGCTCAGATTCACAGAGAGGCAAAAAGGGTAGCTATGCAGGGATTTGGCAAGGTTGGATATAACCTCGCGAAGAACCTCGCACAAGAAGGCACGATACTCATGGTATCAGATGTCAACCAGGCGGCAGCCCAAAGGGCGAAGGATGAGTTCGGTGCAACGATACTTTTGCCAGAGGAATTTTACCGTGCCGACTGCGATATCTTGGCTCCGTGTGCCCTTGGCGGCGTGCTTAACGACGAGACCATACCGAGGCTGAAATGCAAGGTGGTATGCGGCGGCGCCAATAACCAGCTGCTAGCAGACAGGCATGCGGAAGCAGCGGAAAAACGCGGCATGGAATACGGGCCTGATTACATTGTGAACGCCAGCGGCGTTATCAACTTAGCGCAGGACGTTGCGCCCGGTGGCTACAGCGAGAAGGCCGCTGCCGCCCTGGTAATGAAGATTTACGACAACATGCGCCAGGTGCTCGAAATCGCGTCCTCCCAGCGCATAACGACTGCCCTGGCAGCAAACCACATGGCAGAGCAAAGGATAGAGCGAGCGAAGGCTGCTAAGCGCTAGGCGCAGGCGGAATCGGATCCGCCGAGAAGAAGCCAATATCGCTTTTAATGCCTCCCTGCACATGCTCGATGATTTTGCGGGGCGTCTGGTTCTCAAAAGTCTTTTCCAGATCCTCGTCGTTTACGAGGCTAAAGGCTGCCATAAATGAACCCAGGGATACGCATGCCTCGCGCATGATGCGCTGAGCTTCCGTTTGCTTACTGCCATGAGCACCGACCGCATCCAGGAGTTTCTGAATGTGTATGGAATGCTCGCGGATATGGTTTGCTAAATCATATGCGGCGGCACGCCTGGGATTCTCCCGGCCGCCATACATCTTTATGCGCTGGTCGAGCTGTTCATTGCTCAGCTTGTCCAGTTCTGCGACAGCCTGCATGAAAAGCGCGGATGTTTCCTGGAGCATCTTGTTAACCTGTTCCTTTGCCATTCAAGCCCTCCGTGACGAAATTTTGACTATCTTACCAGATGATTACGGTACAAAATTGATCGTCTACTGGTAATCTAAGCGTATTGATTCAGGAGCAGCGATGGCAATCAGCAGAAATCTTTCACTCAATAACAGAGTTGTCTATGTGGGCACCGGCAAGAAAAACAAGGGTCCCAGATGGCTCACTGGCTGGTGGCTATACGAGGATGAACGCGTCTGGCGTCAGAGGCTGGCTAAAGAGATGGAGGATATGTGTGCGGAGATGGAAAAGTCAGGGCTGAAGTCATCTCATGTTGTTCCGGTATTGAATGCTGAAAGTATGATGGGTTCGTGGACTGAAGGCGTCTGGATGTACTTTACGAAATCCTGATCTTTCCCGCAAAAGGAGTAAATATGGCACAAATAATAACTGTAGCAGCCGCACAAATAGAGCCAAGAATATTAGAAAAAGAATCTAATCTTGCAAAAATCAAGGATTGCGCAAGGAAAGCGGCAGCCATGGGCGCTGAGCTTATAGTTTTTCCAGAGGCTGCCCTATCCGGGTACTGCTTTGACAATCTGGATCAGTGTCTCCCCGTGGCTGAACCTATCCCGGGGCCATCTACCAACGAACTGGCCAAGCTTTGCAAAGAGCTCAACGTATACCTTGTAGTAGGAATGCTGGAGCAGGCCAGCAATGGTATCTATAATTCCGCATCCCTGATAGGACCTGATGCAGTACTGGCTAACTATAGAAAAACCCATCTGCCGTATCTCGGCATAGATAGATTCGTCTCCCACGGGAAGGGGCCCATCACCCCGCACAAGACGCCCATAGGAAGCGTTGGCATGCACATCTGCTACGATGCAACGTTCCCTGAAGTAGCGCGCACAATGTCTTTGCTAGGCGCTGACATCCTCACCCTACCGACAAACTGGCCCGAAGGCAGAGAACGCATGCCTGGATTTGTCATACACGCCCGAGCGCTTGAGAACCACGTATTCTTTATCGCATGTGACCGCGTTGGGGAAGAGCGAGGGTTCCGATTCATAGGACGCAGCAAGATACTAAGCTACACAGGCGATACTCTGGCTGAAGCAAGCGCCGATAAAGAAGAGATAATCATTGCCAAGCTGGATTTGGATGAGGCACGCAACAAACATGTCGTATACAGGCCGCGCGAATTTGAAAGTGAACTGTTCGGCGATAGGCGGCCAGAGCTTTACGGTGTGCTGTCCCGGGACGATGCGATGGCCGGTTTAAGAAACAACCGTGGAGATAAGCGCTAGGAGTCTACCTTCTCACGTTAGTTACAAGCCATCCAACAGTGGTCGAGTTTAACGGGTGAGTGAGCTTACCCGACCGCACTACTAACCCAGTTGAATCCATAGCAACAGTACCATCCGGCGCTACTCTGTAAAACTTAACGCCCTGCCCAATGTTTCCGCTGGTGATGGTCAATTCAAGCTGTTTATTGAAATTTTCAATCAACGCCCTGGTGGGCTCAGAGTCGTTCTCCACACGCAGAGCGAAAGCGTAAAGCGGCTCCTCATTTTGCGATACCTTATTCCTAAAGTTGAAAGGGTCCGCAATCAACAGCGTGAATGTTGCGGGTGTCTTCAATGCGTCCTCAGGTATGCGTATCACATACGGGTCAGAATTGATTTCAGAGGCCGTTCCTGGATCGTACGTAACCGCGATAAGAGCCGTCGTAAAGCCGTTGCGCCGCATATCAATACCAGTTGGCATGGGGGTTGGCTGTGACGGAGTAGGCGTAGGAATAGGTCTTGGCGTAGCCGTAGGCCCGGGCGTTGGAATCTGGAACGGAGTAGGGGAAGGCGTTGCAGCCGTCGGAACAGGTACAAAAGGTGTGATGGTCGGTGTGGCTACCCTGGCAGTGGGAGACGGCTCATTAGTATCGGAACCATCGGAACATGCGGCTAGTACTGCTGAAAGCACAAATATCCCAAATGATACCGTTATGAATTTCTTCATAATCCCGTTCCTGACCAATTGGCTGCTCCTCATTAAGGTATACGAACACTGGTTTTGATTCCTAAGATTGTAGCGTAAATATCCCGCCCCTCCTCAAACTGCGCTCAACATTCTGTAAAATATATCCCATCACATCAAAGGTAAAGACGATTAGCTCAGATACAGTCATCAAAATAGGCGGAAGCACACTCGGACAGCACGATACCACCGTAGCCGACTTAGCTGTTCTGCAGAAAACCGGCAGGACGCCTGTAGTTGTCCACGGCGGTGGCAGGGCTATCACCGAATGGCAAGGCAAGCTCGGCATAAACGCCAGGTTCATACGCGGCCTACGGTTTACGGATGAAACCACGCTCGAGATGGTTGTCGCGGTGCTGGCTGGCGTGGTCAATAAGTCTATCGTAGGTGAAATAAACGCAATCGGCGGCAACGCCGCAGGGATAAGCGGCGCGGACGCAAAGTTGATTGAGGCGAGAATAGCCGACCCTGAGCTCGGCCTGGTAGGCGAGGTAACCCGTGTTAGCCCTGATGTGATTATCGCACTGCTGGATAAGGGCTACATGCCGGTAATCGCCCCGCTGGGATACAACTTAAGTGACGGCCACAAATGGACTATGCTGAACATCAACGCAGACACAGCTGCATCTGAAATAGCATGCGCCCTCAAAGCGAAGCACCTCGTTTTTACGTCGGACGTCCCCGGCATAATGGATGCGGCGGGCAAAGTCATACCTGAAGTAGACAGAGCGCTTGCTGGAAAGCTCATAGCCGAAGGAATCGCCTCAAAGGGTATGATTCCAAAAATAGAGGCGTGCCTGAAAGCTGCCGCGGCAGGAGCAACATCGCATATCATCGACGGACGCCAGCCTAAAGCGCTGCTAGATTGCCTGAACAGTAAGAAAATAGGCACAGTATTTCATTCCGAGAAGTAAGGACCTGAACATGCCGAAAGATTGGAAATCACTCAACCAGAAATACTTCATGAACACCACGAAGCGCCAGCCCTTAACGATCGTTAAGGGCAAAGACGTTTACGCATGGGATGACGCAGGAAAGAAATATCTGGACTTCGTCGGTGGGTGGGCGGTATCCAGCCTCGGCCACGCCAGCCCCGTCATGCAGCGAGCCCTCCAAAAACAGGCTTCAGAGCTGATAATCGCATCCAACCAGTACTACACGATTCCCCAGATACAGCTTGCTGAGACGCTGGTTAAGATGACAGGATTGAGTAAGGTATTTTTCACCAACAGCGGCGCCGAATCTAACGAAGGCGCGTTTAAGCTGGCCCGGAAATACGGCAAAGAGAAACTCGGCGGCGCATACGAGATTATTTCAACGCTCAACTCTTTCCACGGCAGAACGCTTGCGACGGTTGCGGCTAGCGGCCAGGAGGCCTACCAGAAGCCATTCAGACCACTGCCTGTAGGCTTTATAAACGTCCCTTATGACGATATCGCCGCGATCAAAAAAGCGACGAATAAAAAAACTTGTGCAATCATAGTCGAGCTTATACAAGGCGAAGGCGGGGTACATGTGCCTTCTGCTGGATATGCAAAACAGCTGCGTGACTGGTGCGATAAAAACAATATCCTTCTCATCCTTGACGAGATACAGACGGGTTTCGGAAGGCTCGGCAAAATGTTCGGCTACGAGCAGTTCGGCATAAGGCCAGATATAATCACGTTCGCTAAAGGCATGGGCGGTGGCTTTCCGATAGGCGCATTTTTATGCAACGAGAAAGCAGACGTATTCGCGCCCGGCGACCACGGAACCACGTACGGCGGAAGCCCGCTGGCATGCGCAGTATCGATAGCAGTCGTCCAAGAAATAACCGGTAAAAAGCTGGACGCCAACGCGGCAAGCGTAGGAAAACACCTGACGGCAGGGCTGGAGCGCCTGCGGAAGAAGTACAAGTTCATAAAGGAAGTACGCGGGATGGGACTGCTGCTGGCGATGGAATTCACCAGCGATATTTCATGGGCAATCGTTACGGAAGCGAACAAGGCTGGCATTCTCCTGAACCCGGTAAAGCCAAACGCAGTCCGCATGATGCCGCCACTGATCCTCACAAAGGAGCAAGCCGACGAAGGCGTAGCGCTTCTGGACAAGGCACTTGCGGCATACTCTAAGAATCTCAAAGACTAGCGCGTGCTATTATTTTTTGGTCGTTTTACGGTCAATACCTGTAAGGAGTCTTTAATTGCCTAAGAAGAAAGTAGTTCTTGCGTACAGCGGCGGACTGGACACGTCGGTCGCAATCAAGTGGATAGCCGAAACATACAACATGGACGTGGTAACACTTACGGTGGACATCGGCAACGTCAAAAACATGAAAGAGATACAGGCGCGCGCCCTAAAGGTCGGCGCGATAAAGGCAGTCGTGCAGGAAGCCAGTGATGATTTCATTAAATATTTCGTATGGCCTGCGCTGCAGGCAAACGCCATGTACCAGGGAATATATCCGCTGGCAACGGCGCTCGGCAGGCCGCTTATCGCCAAGCTCCTAGTAGACGTAGCGCGCCAGGAGAAAGCAAGCGCAGTAGCTCACGGCTGCACAGGCAAGGGCAATGACCAGGTGCGCTTCGACGTCAGCGTTAACGCCATGGCGCCGGACCTGCAAATCATTGCACCCGCACGCGAGTGGCACATGAGCCGCGACGAGGAGATGGACTACGCCAAGAAGCACAACATCCCTGTGCCGACGACGAAACGAAACCCATTTTCAACAGACGAAAACCTGTGGGGCAGAAGCATCGAGAGCGGTGTGCTGGAAGACCCGTGGACCGAGCCGCCCGCAGAGGTATATCAGTGGACAAAATCTCCATCTGACACGCCTGATAAGCCAGCTTACGTTGAGATTGAATTTGCGCACGGCATTCCAATAGCACTCGATGGGAAGCACCTCGAGAGCGTTGCGATGGTCAAGCAGATGCACCAGCTTGCAGGCCTGCACGGCGTGGGCAGGATCGACCACATCGAAGACAGGCTGGTCGGCATCAAGTCACGCGAAATCTACGAATCTCCGGCCGCAACCGTGTTTATCCAGGCACACAAGGCGCTGGAGAACATGACACTGTCCAAGGAACAGATACGCTTCAAAGACAGGCTCGCGAATGAGTACGCGGAGATGGTTTATAACGGGCTGTGGTTCACAAGCCACCACCAGGACATGGCGGCATACGTCCAGAGCACGCAGAGGCACGTCAATGGAACCGTACGCATGAAGCTCCACAAGGGAACGTCATCAGTAGTGGGCCGCAAGTCGGAAGAATCGCTGTATAACTACCAGCTGGCCACATACGACAAGGCAGATACGTTCGATGCCAGCGCATCTATTGGGTTCATACGCATATGGGGATTGCCCGTGCAGAACCAGGCGCGTACACAGCTGCTGAAGGGCCGACAGTCCATGCCTCTCGCCTTAACTGAAGGCGATGATGCGAAGAGCAAGAAGTAATTCCAATGAAACTATCTAAAGAAGAAGTGACACATATAGCCTCCCTTTGCAGGGTTGGCATGACCGATGCTGATATCGAAAAGTACAGCAACCAGCTTTCGAACATCCTCGAACAATTCGAAGTGCTGAAGTCTGTTAACACCGACAACGTTCAGCCCACAGCGCATTCGATTCCGCTGAACAACGTGTGGCGTGAGGACGTCGCCAGGCCATCATTGCGTGAGGACGAAGTGCTTGCGAACGCTCCGGACAAAGAAGAAGGCTTCATCAAAGTCAAACAGGTACTTGAGGACTGACCAGTGCCTGAACAGGAATTATTTAATCTCAGCGCCCATGAGGCGTCCGACCTACTCAAACAGCGCAAAGTCTCGTCAGTTGAGCTGACCAAAAAGCTGCTGGAACGCATTAAAAAGACGGAGCCAAAAGTTAAGGCCTATGTGACTGTTACAGAGGACGTTGCCCTGGCCCAGGCGGCAGAAGCTGACAAGCGAATAGCCGGCGGCAATGCAGGGCCGCTTACAGGCGTGCCGATGCTCATCAAAGATAACATAAGCACCAAGGGCGTACGCACCACATGCTCGGCGCGCATGCTTGAAAACTTCATGCCTGTCTATGACGCTACCGTCACCAAGAAACTGGCTGATGCAGGCGCGGTGCTGCTCGGCAAAGGGAATATGGACGAATTCGCCATGGGGTCATCCACCGAGAACAGCGCATTCTTCCCCACACATAACCCATGGGACCTATCCCGTGTGCCCGGCGGCTCCAGCGGAGGCCCAGCAGCGGCGATGGCAGCGTCTGAATGTCTATTCGCACTCGGCTCTGATACAGGCGGCAGTATACGTCAGCCTGCGTCCCTATGCGGTATCGTCGGTTTGAAGCCAACTTACGGACGCGTAAGCCGCTTCGGCCTCGTGGCGTTTGCGAGCTCGCTGGACCAGATCGGCCCGATGACGCGAGACGTTACCGACAACGCGCTTGTCATGAACGCGATCGCCGGATACGATGCGGCCGACTCCACTTCTGTGAACCTGCCTGTACCTGATTACACAAAAGCCCTACGCGCAGACGTTAAAGGCATGAGAATAGGCGTACCGAAAGAGTACTTCGTTAAGGGTATGGATGACGGCGTTTCAGATGTCATCGAAAGAGCGATAGCAAAGTTTACAGAACAAGGCGCAATCGTGGACAGAAACGTATCGCTGCCTTCCACAAGCCTCGCGCTAGCCGTGTACTACATCATTGCACCGTCGGAAGCTTCCGCAAACCTCGCGCGATATGACGGCGTTAAGTACGGCTTCTCAGCGCACGATACGGCCACTATGTGGGAAGCGATGGAGAAAACGCGCCAGTTCGGATTTGGGCCTGAGGTCAAGCGAAGAATAATGCTCGGGGCGTATGCACTGTCCGCAGGATATTACGATGCGTACTATCTCAAAGCGCAGAAGATCCGCACAATAATCAGCCAGGAGTTTGCAGAGGCTTTCAAGAAATACGACGTTCTCCTCTCGCCAACTTCGCCAACGACAGCGTTCAAGCTCGGCGAAAAGACCGCCGACCCCGTGCAGATGTATCTCAGCGACGTTTGCACGCTGCCCGTAAACATCGCAGGCATCCCCGGAATATCAATACCTGCCGGCTTCTACGACGGCCTCCCTGTGGGTTTGCAGCTAATGGCTAAACCTTTCGATGAGGAAACGCTGTTCCGCGCGGCGTACACGTATGAACAGGCAAACGGCTGGCACAAATTGCGCGCAAATCTCGGTTAACAAAAACCGAGGCCTTCCTGGAAGAAGAACCACGGCACCTGGGTGCGCCAATCTCTTAGTAATCGTACGCTGGAGGGGCTTGCAGTAATGGTTACGTTCCTGAAAGTCGCCGCTGTTGGGGTTTCCTCATCTCCGCCGCTGCAGGCAGCAAAGGAAATGGTTGTCAACAAAGCTACAGCCGTGACAGCCAGGGATCTAAATTTAGTCATGCTTCCTTCAAAAGTTGTTTAACAGAGTAAGTTACCCAGAAATGGTATGCGGTGGATGACAATCACTTATTTATTACAAAGTAAATGAACGTAAAGAGGGAGCCAGCTTTCAAGCTGGCTCCCTCTTTACGTTTTCTTGAGTTTAGCTTAGAAGTCGCCGCCGCCCTGAGGCATGGCTGGCGCGGGATTCTTTTCTGGTATGTCTGAAACGAGAGCTTCAGTAGTAAGAACCATGGCGGCTACCGAGCCGGCATTTTCCACTGCGGCACGAGTAACCTTGGCAGGATCGATGATGCCTAAAGCGATCATATCCCCATACTCATTCTTGGCAGCGTCATAGCCCCATCCGACTTTCTTGCTCTTCTTAATCTCTTCGAGGATTACGTTGCCCTCAACGCCGGCATTAGCAGCAATCTGCTTGATGGGCTCTTCCAGGGCTTTCTTAACGATCATGATTCCTGTCTTAACGTCCACGTCTGATCCGTAGTCCAGCTTATCAAGTGCCTTCCCGGCATGGATAAGCGTGATGCCTCCGCCTGCAACTATGCCTTCCTCAACGGCGGCACGGGTTGCTGACAACGCATCTTC
>SHYL01000038.1 GCA_009692825.1 Dehalococcoidia bacterium
CCTGCGGAGTGGTAACGACTACGAAGCCGTCTAGCTTCAATATCTGCATGACTGTGAGAGGCGCATCGGACGTACCCGGCGGCAGGTCCACGAAGAGGATATCGAGGTCACCCCAATCGGTGAGTTCAAGGAACTGGTTGAGCGCGTTGTGTATCATCGGTCCGCGCCAGATAATCGCTTCCTCTTCCTTCTCTTGGAACGAACCCATCGAAATAACGTTTACGCCGTGCATGTCTGCCGGGATTATCCGTCCATCAACCATGCGCGGCATAGCGGGCAGCTTCATGATTTTCAGTACGTTTGGGCAGTCGATGTCGGCGTCCAGCAGGGCAACTTTCTTGCCTCTCTTAGCAAAGGTCACGGCAAGGTTTACTGCAACGGTCGTTTTGCCTACCCCGCCCTTACCGCTGTAAACAGCTATCTTCTTCTTTATTTTGCCGAGGTTCTCTGAGAGCTTTTTCTTTTGCTCCCACTGTTTTTTCATGGCGTCCAATCGGGCGGCCATCTGCTCTTTGCTTTGAGGCATCGTCATAAATATGCTCCGTTTACTAAATAAAAAGGGGTTTCTTGAAGTGAAACCCCTTAGACAAAATCAGTACTAATGGACTTATTCGATACCGAGCTGCTGTTTGATCTCTTTCGAGATCCTATCCGGTGACCATGGTGGCTCCCAAACGATCTCTACGTTCACTTTCTTTACACCAGGCAAGATGATCACCTTTTCCTGGCAAGAGTTGGATATGTACCCTCCCATGCCGCAGCCTGGGGTGGTCAACGTCATCTTGATGTCCACCTCGCCGTCGATATTCGTGACGTCATATACGAGCCCAAGGTCAACGATATTGAATGGAATTTCAGGATCGTAAATTTCCTTCAGGGCGTCAATGATCTGTTCTTGTGTTGCTGAATCAGCCATTTTATGGCCTCCTATTCGTACTCAATCGTAACATTTACCTAAAATCAAGTCAATTTAGGCTGGCCGTAACAGCCTATTTTCGACCTCGGTATCTTGTCCTGCGACCATTGCGTGTAATTTGAGGGCGGTCGTACTCAGGAGAGGTACTGTTAGGGTTTGCCGGCCCCTGTCCTGGTTTGGCTGGCGATATATACTCCTGCGGGTCTACAGGTGTCTTCTGGCCGTCCATTTTCATCAGTGTACGTCTTAGCTCAACAACCTGGTCCCTGAACGCCGCCGCTTTCTCAAATTCCATATTCTTGGCAGCCTGCTTCATCTGGGACTCAAGGTCCTTTACCAGACGCATAAGCTCTTCTTTCGGCATCTCAGAGTTGATAGCGTATGAAGCCTTGGTTTCAGCTACGGCTTTAACGCGTTCTGTAATATCCTTTATCACCTTGTGTATGCCCACAGGCTCTATGCCATGCTCTTTGTTATAGGCGTCCTGTATCTTGCGTCTTCGGTACGTCTCGTCTATAGCCTTCTTCATGGAGTCGGTGATCTTATCGGCGTACATGATGACGTGGCCGTCGATGTGACGCGCCGCACGGCCTATAGTTTGTACTAACGACGGTGCTGATCTGAGATAACCCTCCTTATCGGCGTCCAGGATGGCCACAAGGCTAACCTCCGGCAGGTCCAGGCCTTCACGAAGGAGGTTTATGCCGACGACTACGTCATATATGCCGAGGCGCAGGTCACGTAGTATCTCCGTCCTCTCAAACGTCTGTATCTCTGAATGCAGGTAATGGTTCTTGACGCCCATCTCTCGCAGATAGTCCGCTAGCTCCTCGGCCATGCGCTTTGTAAGCGTTGTTACCAGCACGCGCTCTGACTTTGCAGTACGCACCTTTATCTGGTGCATAAGGTCGTCTATCTGGCCCTGCGTTGGCTTGACTTCGATTGTGGGGTCCAGCAGCCCCGTGGGACGTATCACCTGCTCCACGATGCGCTGGCTCTTTGCAAGCTCATATGGCCCGGGCGTGGCTGTGGTGAAGACCACCTGGCGGATATGCCTCTCGAACTCTTCGAAGTTGAGCGGGCGGTTGTCCATAGCTGAAGGCAGTCTGAAACCGTAATCCACAAGGACGCTCTTGCGGGAAAAGTCGCCGTGGTACATGCCGCGCACCTGTGGGATGGAGATGTGGGACTCGTCTATGAACATGAGCATGTCTTGTGGGAAATAGTCGAGCAATGTCCACGGCTGGCTGCCTGGCGTTCGTCGCGAGAGGTGGCGCGAGTAGTTCTCAACGCCTGAGCAATATCCGGCCTCTTTCAGCATCTCCAGGTCATAACGAGTGCGCTGGTCCAGGCGTGCCGCTTCTAATATTTTCCCTTCGGCCTTTAGCTTTTTAAGCTGGTCCTGCAGCTCATTTTCGATATCCACAAGCGCAAGCTCTACCTTTTCCTGAGGGGTTACCCAGTGCTTGGCAGGATAAATATCGATGCTTTCCTTAACAGCCAGGATTTCGCCGGTTAATGGGTCCAGCTCTACGATTTTTTCTATCTCATCGCCCCAGAACTCGATTCTCACCGCCAGCTCTTCATAGGCAGGCGCAACTTCCAGTGTATCGCCGCGTGTGCGGAACTTGCCGCGTGAGAAATCGATGTCGTTACGCTCGTACTGCATATCCACAAGCCGCCGCAGAACTTTCTCCCTGCTGATGTTCTCGCCTTTTTTGAGTGAAAGTATGAACTGAGAGTAGTCTTCCGGAGAGCCAAGGCCGTATATGCAGGAGACAGACGCAACTATGATGACGTCTTTCCGGGTGAATAGCGCCTGGGTAGCCGCGTGGCGCAGGCGGTCTATCTCCTCGTTTATCTCGGTCTCTTTTTCGATATAAGTATCTGTGCGAGCGATGTACGCTTCAGGCTGGTAGTAGTCGTAATAACTCACGAAATACTCGACAGAATTTTCGGGGAAAAACTCTTTGAACTCAGTGGCAAGCTGTGCCGCGAGCGTCTTGTTGTGCGCCAGTACCAGCGTAGGCCTCTGTAACTGTTCAATGATGTTGGCCATCGTAAAAGTCTTGCCGCTGCCGGTAACGCCCAGAAGCGTCTGGAACTGGTAGCCCTTTTTCAGGCCGTCCACCAGCTTCTCGACGGCCTGAGGCTGGTCGCCCTGCATCTTGAAATCAGATACGATTTTGAATGGAGGCATAGTTGATAGGAGTGGGGTCAAGAATTGCTAATCAGGTAGATACACGAACAATTTTACACTAAACGTCGCTTCTATTTCACGAGCTGGTAACCGCAGGTGGCGCAATACTTCGATTCTTTGACTACTGGGCTCTGGCAGTTTGAGCATATAAGGGTCGGGACACGCATCTCGGACAGCATATGGGAACCGCATTGTGGGCAGAACCTGCTGTTTGAATTAACGTAGCTGTTGCACCGAAGGCATTGTCTCAGCATCCTGGTTACCCTAAGGCTTTTCAGTGAGGTTTTTTGGGTCCTTTGCAGCATCCACCAGTAAATAGCCAGCCCGCCTATGAACAAAACGTACGCGAGCAGCCAGTATCGAGAACCTGATCCGGCCTGTGTAAATAGAAGGAAATCAAATAACCCGTGGAATAAGGCTGCGGCTCCCAGCAATATCAATAATAGGCCTAGAGCTTTACCGCCTTTTAGTTTGTACTTGATCAGCCCGTATCCCCACAATCCGCCAAGCACTACGTGTACGAGTGTGGATATGGGACCTCTGAAAAACATTACTTCCGAGCCAAATTGAAAAGCGTATGTCACGTTCTCTATGCTGGCGAATCCAAGGGCGGCTGCGGCTGAATAAATAAAGCCGTCGTTTGTCTCATTGAAATACGGCGACTTGAACACGATGGACCTTACTATCAGAAACTTGCTGATCTCTTCAGCCGGCCCTACTATCACGAACGAGAGCACAGCCATATTTTTGATGCTGAGTTCAGATAGATTGTCCAGAATCGACAGATCTATATCGAGGGACAGCATAAGTGCCACCTCGGCAATCGAGGCGAGAATTGTGCTGGCCATGCCTACAATAAACACGCGTATGACCAGAGCGCGAGGCTCCCGGTGGTAGCGGTCACGCGTATATATAAACCAGAGCCAGAATATGCCTGGGGCAAACCCTAGAACAAGTGTGGAGAGACTGTTCACGGATTTCTCCGGCTAGAGATTTCGCCTTATTACAATGGTTCCTGCGAGCAGGTCATGAAGACCACGACGGTCCTTATTCCAGGCAATCATGAAAAATCCGAAAAACAGGGTAAGGAAATCCACGTAATAGCAAAGGAACCTTACAAAAGCTCTCAGATAGCCTACCTTTTTACCATCCGCAGTCAATACTTGCAGGCCGAATATCCGCTTGCCTATCGTCCTTCCCCATTTGCCTATCGAGATTGTGTAATAGACGATATTTATGGCTACTCCAGCGGTATATATTATTACCTGTTGAAGCACAGTTAACTCATCCTGGTTTGCCGTTATTCCTGGATTTATCGCTTCCATAAAAATGGAGAGAAGCACAAATCCAACCAGGAAAAGCACGATCTGGTCCACCAGATATGCACCGAGACGGATCATAAATCCCGCTCTCACATGCTCGCGGCGGCTTGCTTGAGTCGCGGCGCCAAGCGGCAGGCCGCATTTAAAGCAGAAGCGGTCGCTTTCCTCATTGACGGCCCCGCATGCCGAGCAAACGCGCTCCATTTTCTCTGCCGGAGCGGCGACATTTGTAGATTGTGCCTCTGATACTTGAGGCGGAGGCTCAGGTTGAGCGCTGGCTTGCTGACTCGTATGAGGGTTTGGGTTGATGAACTTAGTTGGAGGCGCTTTCACGAAAGACATGCCGCATTTTAAGCACGACCGGCTTCCCTGGGGACTGACGCTGCCGCATGCGCTGCACGAATATTCCATGAGTGAGGCGCAGCTGTGGCAGAACTTGGTGCCGGATGGATTCGTGTGCTGGCAATTAATGCATATCGTAGTGTTTTGCAATTAGTCTTTCTTACGCCTGTTATCTCTGGTGTTTTCCCAGGTTTTGCAGTGCAATCCTTATTTTGTCTTCAACTGAGATTTTCTTGTCGGTGGGTATGCTTTCCAGTGCCGCGCGTGCTTCTGCATTGGTGTACCCAAGCGTCGTAAGCGCTGCTAACGCTTCGCTATCAGGAGCGGACGCCGATACTGATGAGACTGCGCCCCACTCTTTCTGCAGCTTATCTTTAAGCTCCAGGACCAGCCTGGCCGCAGTTTTGGCTCCGATGCCGGGTACGCTGCTTAGCATGCGTTCGTCTCCAGAAACGATCGCAGACGCAATAGCGTTGGCTGTTGCCGAGGACATTATGGTAAGCGCTGTCTTTGGTCCGACGTTTGACACGCTAATCAGGAGCTCGAAAAGATGACGCTCCTCACGGGTTGAGAAACCGAATAACGTGAGAGCGTCTTCTTTCACCTGTAGATATGTGTGTAGCTGAACGCGGCTTCCGGTGGGACCAAGCCTGGGTATGATGGGCTTGGGGACGCTAACGCGATAGACTATCCCGCCCGTGTCTATTTCTATCCACTCGGCCCCGAAAGCCTGCAGAGTGCCTTTGAGTCCAGCAATCATTTAAGTATTGCCTGGATTCCAGTTCTCCACTATGTCTATAGAGTTTATCTTTACCTGCTGAAGCGGGCGTGAACGCTCGCCACTGCCAGGGTTTACAGCTATGGGCACAGCAGCAATCTTGTCTACTACGGCTATGCCGCCCGTTACGGCTCCAAACAGGCTGTAGTTCTTCGGAAGCCTGCCTGTAAGGTTATCAATAACGATAAAGAACTGGCTGCCGTTCGTATTTGGTCCGGCGTTTGCCATAGCCAGTGTGCCTTTCAAATACTCGCCCTTAATGGGCTCGTCAGCGAACTGGTATCCGGGACCGCCGGTGCCGTCACCCTTAGGATCGCCACCCTGGATCACAAATCCGGGCACTATCCTGTGGAATGTGACGCCATCGTAGAATTTTTCGCGGGCGAGAAACACAAAGTTGTTGACTGTGATAGGCGCATCCTTGGCTCTAAGGTCAATAACGATGTCCCCTAAAGTGGTATGCATGGTTGCCGTATAAGTTTTATTAACGTCTATGGTCATCTTTGGCGGAGCACTATATGATTTTGGAATTTTGGGCACCTCTCCTGTAATTTGGCCTATGGGCGTAGCGGTTGATGTAATCACTCTAGGCGTTGGTGTTGCTGGCGCTGGCGTAGCTTCTGAACCTCCGCTGCACGCAGAGGCAAATAATACGCTCAAGATTGCCAGGACGGCTGGCCTTTTTATCATTGGATCTCCTCTATTTTAGCTGCGCCAGGCTGTTTGCAAGGCGAAGCTCATATGTGTGGCATATCGCGACCGCGAGCGCATCGGTTGGGTCGAATGTCTCAGTAAAAGGATAACCTAACCCAGCAGACCCGCCAACTTTTGTGCCTGCCGTTGCGTCCAACTGGAGCCAGACCATCCTCTGCACCTGGTCTTTGGTACTGCCTCCGTAATTAGTAGCGGACTGCTTCACTTTTGAAGGGGTGTACTGGAAAACCGTCAGGCCCTTCTCCTGGGCTGCCAGTATGGCCACAGCCTGAGCCTGGCCAATAGCGATGGCTGACTGAGCGTTCTTAGAGACGAAGGGGCGTTCTATTGCTGCTTCGCCGGGATGATATTTCTCGATGACATCTTTCAATTTTAAGAACATCATATAAAGACGTTCTTCCATAGGCACTTTGGCTGGAGCCTTCAGCACTCCGCAGTCGATATACGACAGCCTCTGGTCGTCAGATTTGATAACGCCGTATCCCATCTGAATCGTACCGGGGTCAACGCCTAAGACTATCAATTGTTGATACACCTGCTGTTAGAAATGGACGCGTGAATAATAATAGGCTATAAAGTCGATAGCGTAAACGATGGAGAGGCTAAATCAGACAGTGCTATTAGCTTTTTCCAGCACTTCTGCCGGGAAGTCGGCATTTGTGTAGACCTTGGTGACATCGTCCAGATCCTCTAGTTTGTCCATCAGTCTTAGTGTTTTTTCAGCCTGGTCTGCACTTAAGGAAACCTGTGCCTTCGGAACCATTTCTACTTCTGCGTTTTGTACTTTGAACCCGCGCTCCTCGAGAGCCTTTTTGACTTTCTCAAGGTCATTTGGGTGTGAATATACTTCTACCAGTTCATCTTCTACTTTGACATCGTCTGCGCCAAGATCGATAGCCATAAGGGCCAGCTCGTCCGCCTTATCTTTCGTAGCTTCTATGCTGATGACACCTTTTGAGTCAAACATGAAACTAACACTACCTGTCTCTCCCATTTTGTAGCCTGCCTTGGTGAAGACGTTGCGCACTTCACTGACAGTCCTGGTCTTGTTGTCGGTAAGGGCCTGGCAAATTATCGCGGCGCCGCCATGGGCGTAACCTTCGTACATGACTTCGATGTAGTCGATGGACGGTCCGCCAACGCCGGTACCCTTCTTGATGGCGCGATCGATGTTATCCATCGGCATGTTGCTGCTCCTGGCCTTATCGATTGCGAGACGCAGCTTAAAGTTGGCGCCGGGGTCACCGCCGCCATCCTTGGCCATCTGCATTATTTCCTTCGTCAGCTTTGTGAACAGCGCGCCGCGCTTAACATCAGTTACGCCCTTCGCGCGTTTAATCTGCTTCCATTTTGAATGTCCTGCCATAATTAACCTTATCTATTTTGTAGGATTTGTCTGGGGCGGCTGTAGCACAGGCGGAATTATAGTGGTCTTCTTCCGGCTGTTTTTTTGGAGTGAGTCTATTTTGGGAAGTTTTGACGGGTCTATATAACATGATTCGTAATCGCACACTTCATCAACAAGGCCCAGTTCAAGGCACTCAGATGCGGAAAGAAATCTGTCGCGCCCGCTGTATATGTAGCGCTGCCACCACTTAGCATCATGCTTGCCGGTGCGCTTGGCGAAGAGGTCTCCAATCAATCCTTGGTATAAATCAGAGAGTTTTCCATAGTCCTTAAACACCTTCTGGTCTTCACCGCTTACCTGCCAGTAGCCGCCGTGGAGCATCAAGCTGGAAAAATAGCCCATCTTGCGCCAGTCTCCTCCCTGTAGAATGATGGCGCCCATGGAGTAAGCATAACCTGTAACGATCGTGTTGACCCTTACTTTGAAATCACGCTTTACCTTAAACATCATCTCCATCATGGCGAATCCTGCCCCTACTGAGCCTCCGCCCGAGTTTATATATATGTTTATGTCTCTTCCTTTGTACCCTGACCTTTCCGTGCCCATAAGGTACATCGCTTTACCGAAACGTTCTGCTTCATCCTCGTTTATGTCCCTGAGGAAGTAGATGCCCTCCTTATCGAGATCGGCTCTTCTGGATGCGGCCATCTTTATCATTTCATCTATAGAGGCTCCGCCGTACATATTGGCTCCTTTTAGTGGCTGCTCTTAAAGCCCAGCCCTTTACCTTTCATACTAACAAAATTGGGGCGACCGATGATGATATGGTCCAGTAATTCAATGTCCAGCAGGTGTCCTGCGTCGATCAAATGCCTTGTGAGTAAGACGTCGTCGTCACTAGGCGCAGGGTCGCCTGAAGGATGGTTGTGAACCACGATTATAGATGGGCAGTTTTCTTTGATAGCGTCTTTATACACTTCGGAAATTCTTACTTGCGCTGAATTTACATTCCCCTTATAGATCATATGGATGCCCATGACATGATTTTAGTGTTCAGGAGAATGACCCTTAGCTGTTCATGGTCCAGGAGGGCCATTTCAGTTTGCAGGAGGTTTGCGACGTCTTTCGGATCGCGGATTATGGGTTTGGCATCAGCTTCCGTTATCTGTAAGCGCTTGCCAAGTTCAATAGCAGCCTTCAGCTGCGCAGCCTTGGCCGGGCCGATCCCTTTTTCATTGCAAAGCTCTAAAAAAGAGGCTTTGTCCAAACCCAACAGTCCGCCATATTTAGTCAGCAACCAGGGTGGATGGGTTCAGAACGCTTTCTGACGCTTGGTCGGTCCTTAGGGTGATTGCCAGCAGTTCAGAGGTTGTGAGGTGGGTGGAACATGGTCTTGCAGTCGTTCCCGCGGGCTCTCGTTGGTAGGCAAGTCTCTGATAAGAGCTAGGTATGGGGCCTTTTCAGGCGAGTTCACTTCACTCAAAGAGCTTCCGCCGCAAGCAAGGTGAGCGTAATTTTAGCTGTTTTGAGTTTTATGCTATTGGATGAGAGAGCGAAAGTTGTGCGGGCCGATTTATCGGCCCGCACAACAAGCAGTAATAACTTAGGAAATCTCGACTTTGGCGCCGGCTGCTTCAACCTTTGCCTTGATCGCATCAGCTTCTTTCTTGTCAACGCCTTCCTTGATGGGCTTGGGCGCAGCTTCAACGAGGTCCTTAGCTTCCTTTAGGCCCAGCGTGGTGACTTCACGGATAGCTTTGATAACGTTGATCTTGTTAGGTCCGATATCCTTAAGAACGGCCGTGAACTCGGTCTTCTCTTCGGCTGCTGCCGGTGCGGCTCCATGAGCAGCTCCAGCCGCAGGTGCAGCGGCTACCGCTACTGGGGCGGCAGCGCTGATGCCGAATTCTTTTTCCATAGCCTTTACGAGTTCGGCAGCCTCGAGTACGGTCATTTTCTTAATAAGCGTTAGTGCTTCATCTACAGCAGTCATTGGAACCCTCCTAATATTTTTCTAGTCGTTTGTTATTTAGTTGTCTGTTCTTCGAGTTGTCTGGATCTGGCCTGCAGTGCGAGAGCGAGACCGTATGCGCCTGAGTTTACAGCTCTGGCGAGGCCTGTTACAGGTCCCAGGATCAAGCCAGCTATCTGAGCGATAAGTACATTCTTCGGCGGTAGGTTGGCGAGTACTTCTATCTCGCTAGGCTTAAGCACCTTGCCGTCCATCACGGCGCCATTCAAAGAAATCGCTATCTTTGATGACCTTAAATACGAGGTGAATGTTTTCGCCGTTTCGCTTACATCGCCGCTGCCCATCACCAGGCCCGTAGACCCGATCATGATTCCAGTGAGGCCTTGCTTGCCAGCGCTCTTTGCGGCACGCTCTGCCAGCGAGTTTTTGACCACGCGGTATTCGATGCCTTTTGAACGAAGCTCTTTTCTCATTTTCGTCATGTCAGCAACGGACACTTTGGCATAGCTCGTAGCGATAGCTATCGAACTCTTGCTGAGCTTTTCGTGAAGCTCGGCAACTTCATCAATCTTTCTTTGAGGTATAACTTTTTCTTCTGGCATTTTTCTCCCAAAAATAAACCCTTGTGCCTAGACACAAGGGTTAACAATCGCAGATTGCTAAAAGCCTCGGCAGGTGATTAAGTTCCGATGTTTTCGGAACGCCTGCTGTCTAGGGCACTCGAGATATTATAGTGTGCGCTATTCAGATTTCAAATTAGTAGCTGTTCTCGTCTCCAATGTTATGCCAGGTCCCATGGTGCTCTTCAACGTGGCGTTAATTATGAACGACCCCTTAGAGGAGCTTGGCTTTGACCTGACGATTGCATTCATAAGGCTATCGATATTTTCTGCAAGCTGGGCTGCTTCAAAGCTCTTCTTGCCCACTGGTGCATGTATGATCGCTGACTTATCCAGGCGGAACTCTACACGACCTTTGCGAGCGTCTCTGACTGCATTTGCCATATCACCTGCCTGAACTACAGTTCCTGATTTGGGATTAGGCATGAGGCCTTTTCGTCCAAGGACAGGGCCCAGCCTGCCAAGCTTACTCATCATATCTGGAGTTGCTATGGCTACTTCAAAATCTGTCCAGCCGTCCTGGACTTTTTTGACCAGGTCATCTGAACCAACGAAATCAGCGCCGGCCTTCTGAGCGTTTTCGGCTGCGTCGCCCTGGGCAAACACTAGGACTCTGACCTTTTTGCCGAGGCCGTGAGGCAGAAGTGCTATCCCTCTCACCTGCTGGTCGGCCTTCTTGGGGTCGACACCCATCGTCAGGTGCAGTTCCATCGTCTCGTCGAAGTTGGCGAAAGCCACGCTCTTAGCCAGAGCTGCCGCTTCAGGAATGGAGTACTCCTTTGAGGCGTCTACTTTTTTGCGTGCTTCTTCGTATTTTTTGCCGTGGCTCATTGAATTCTCCAGTTAGTTTTCTGAAATCGTTATGCCCATGCTGCGAGCGGTACCTTCGATAATTTTGATGGCGCCGGAAAGGTCATTGGCGTTCAAATCTTTAAGCTTCATTGCCGCTATCTCGTTGACCTTCTTCTTGCTGACCGACCCTACCTTTGTCCTCAGGGCCGAATTGCTGCCCTTTTCGATGCCCGCAGCCTTCTTGAGGAGGTCAGCCGCCGGCGGAGTCTTGGTGATAAATGTGAACGTGCGGTCTTCGAAAATCGTAATCTCTACGGGGACAACGATATCGCCCATCTTGC
>SHYL01000039.1 GCA_009692825.1 Dehalococcoidia bacterium
CGGCAGCCACGTGTTCAGCGGAAACTGAGCGCTTTTGCCTACCGCGCCTGCAAATGCGCCTATAGCCAGCCATGTAGCTACTGACGTTACAATAGCTCCTGATGCCGCCATTGCAGTAAGTTCATCGATATTAAATGTCCCGGTCTTGTGGAACGTCCAGAGTATCGCTAGAAGGAAACCTACGTCACCTACGCGCGTAACGATGAATGCCTTCTTCGCCGCGTTCGCTGCTGCGGGGCGTGTGAACCAGAAACCTATCAATAAATAAGAGCAGAGGCCTACAAGTTCCCAAAATGCGTAAAGCATTACGAGGTTGTTAGCCAGAACGATTCCTAGCATGCTCGCAGTGAAAAGCGACATATACGAGAAGTAGCGTACGTAGCCGCCATCTTCTTTCATGTAACCGTGTGAATATATCTGTACAAGCGTGCTTACAGACGTTACCACGAGCAGCATAATGGATGTTAACGAGTCAACCTTCAGTCCAATCTCGAGGTGGAAGTTACCGATATCCAGCCAGTCATGGCTTACATACTGGATGTGATGCTCAGCGGCGTCTCTAACCTGGATGAACTGGTAAGCGGACAGGGCCACTGCAGCAAGCATCGCTGCAACTGTAACTATCCACGCCAGCCGACTGGTTGAACCAAGGAACGGCCTGATTATTAGCGCATTTATTGCAAAAGCGCCTACAGGCAGGAACAATATGAGCCAGACCAGCAGTTCTTTGCTGAAACTTTCAGTTTCCACAGATATGGACTAGACCTTCCTCAAAATTTCGTCTGCAACGTGCTCGCGCGCACGCGGTACATAGACGATGAACGGAACGTTTTCGCTCCAGGAGCGTATGTCTCCGTCGGGCAGTATGCGAGTCGGCAGTCCCTCGCCCTCGAGAAGGTTTTTCCACATCTCGGCAAGCCTTAAATTCGGAACTTTCTTATATTCAACCCACATTTGATATTCCCTTAACCGCGCATTGACGCGGCTTCTTCCACGTCCACGGATTCTCTCGTCCTATAGAGCGCAACGATGATACCAAGCGCCAGCGCTACCTCTGCGGCAGCAACCACGATTATGAACAAAGCAAAGATATGGCCCGTAAGGAGTACGGGAGTTATATACCTGGAAAACGCCACCATTGCTATGTTTACACCGTTAAACATAAGCTCCAGCGACATCAAAATCATGACTGCATTCCGTTTCGATAGTGCACCGAATAAACCGATGCAGAACAGGAGAGAGGATAGGATAACGTAATGCTCTAATCCTATAACCACGCTATTTCTCCCTCACAAGGACGAGCGCCCCGATTATCGCGGCCAATAGTAGAAGCCCAACGATTTCGAATGGCAATACGTATCGATTGAAGAGTGCGCCCGCGAGCGCGCCTATGGTTGTAGCGGGTGCAGCTTCGGCAGAGATGGTCCAGTTTGTAGTCAACGCGGTTATCACCATTGATACAAAAACCAGCGATGCTATCAGAAAACTTAAGAGCGCAGTCTTATTGAACGTGCTCCCCCGATTGACGTCCTTTGTAAACAGCACCGCGAAAATAAGCAATATAGATATGGCACCTGCGTAAATCAAAACCTGTACTACAGCTATAAAGTCAGCCTCAAGAGTCACATACAATCCGGCGATACCGAAGAAGGTCAATACAAGAAAAATAGCCGCTCGGAACATACTGCGTACCAGGATTACTGATAAAGCGGATGCGATCGCTATACCAGCAAGGACCCAAAAAGCAACAGCCAGTCCAATATCGCCACTGGTGATTAAAGCAGGACTATGAAGCATTTTCTATATCTACCGGCCTGCTTCGTTAGGATTCAGTGAAGATTCTTCCGTGTACTTGCCTGCCTGCACTTCAAGGTTAGGCCTTAGGAAAGCGCTTGGCATCTTCTTAGCGTTACGCAGTTCATCAATATGCACAACTAGACCACCTCGTGTATAGCTTGCGCGTTCATAATTTACACCCATGAAGAGTGCGTCGTAGGGGCATGCCTCCACGCATAGAGCGCAGAACATGCATCGGCCTGTATCTATATCAAAAATATCCAGCGCATATTTACCGCCGATATTAGCTTCAGGGGCGCGTTTGGTGACAATCTTGATTATTCCAAGCGGGCAGTATTTGGCGCAACTCGCGCAGCCAGTGCAGCGGTCTTCGTACCATACGAATTCATAGCCCCTGTATCTGGGCTGGGTCTTCAGCTTTGTTTCTGGGTATTGAACTGTGAAGGGCTTCTTGAAAGCGTAACGGATCGTTACACTCAAACCCTTCAATAGACCTAATCCGTACATCCGCTATTTCGCCTTACTAGCCGCTCTCTCAGCGGCCTGAGTTACTGGAATGATGGTGCCCATTCTGCTCGGCAGTACTTGCCTCGTCTGACCTTCAAACTTGAACAGCTTCGACATTATAACGATAAGCACGACTGCGATAACGAGGTTAATTGGCGCGAACCACATTGGGAAAAATTCCCAGCCCTGGTTCGCTTGAATGTTCACTTCTACCGCGGTGACAAGCACGTTCATCAGTGAAAGCGGCACTAGGAACTTCCATGAGAACGCCATAACCTGGTCGACCCTCAAGCGGGGGAACGTACCGCGAATCCATATGAATACACACCAGATAAAAAATACTTTGATCGCCAGCCAAACAAAGCCAGGCAGAAGCGGGCCCTTCCATCCGGAAAAGAAGAGCGTGGCTATAAGCAAAGAATATGCGAACGCTGCGGCATATTCAGCCAGCATGAAGACTCCCCACTTCATACCTGAATACTCGACGTGGTAACCAGTTGTCAGCTCTGATTCAGCCTCCAAAAGATCGAACGGTGTTCGATTTAACTCAGCGGAAACAGCAGTGACAAATACAATGAAACCGATCGGCTGGAGCAGGATCATCGGCATATAGCGCTGCGTATCCACAATCACGCTCAGCTGCATCGTTCCGGCAATCAGTACCACACCCATCAGAGAAAGCGCCAGCGGTATTTCATAGCTGATTAGCATAGCAACCGCGCGCATAGCACCGAATAACGCGTATTTATTGTTCGATGACCAACCTGCCGCAAATATCGCAACCTCAGTCACAGAAGTGATGGAGATGATATATAGCAAACCTAAATTCAGATCTGCCAGAGTAGCTCGTGCGGAATAAGGTATAACCGGGAATACCAAGAATACAGGGATTGCGGCCATAAGCGGAGCTAGATTAAAAACCAGTTTGTCTGCGCTGTCAGGAACTAGATCTTCCTTGGTCATCAGCTTGACTGCATCAGCAACGCCTTGAAGCAAACCAAAAGGTCCTACACGGTTTGGGCCAACACGGTGCTGTACACGGGCCAAAACCTTTCGTTCGATCCAGATGAACAATGGCGTTAGCAGTGCGGGCAGATTCACCACTATGAATCCACCTATCAACGCAAAAAGAATGTAAGCGAGCCAGTCAGGGCCGTGGCCCAGTAGGTCTTTCAACGCATTTGCAGTGCTAGGAATAAAGTCGAGTACCCAGCGCTCGAACCAGTTTGGATTTGGTCCTGTTGGTGACATTACCTGTCCACCTCACCCATATTTACATCTATGCTTCCGAATACCACGATTAAGTCAGCCAGCTTATATCCCACTGTCATCTCTCTCAGCGCGGTAAGGTTAATAAATGAAGGAGCGCGAATCTTTAATCTATACGGTGCTATCGTACCGTCGCTCACAATGTAGAATCCGAGCTCACCTTTGGGCGCCTCGACATGGCCGTAAGCATCGCCTTTTGGCGGCCTGATCAACGCCGGCAGCTTCAGTCGCGTCTCGCCTATAGGCATATCTTTCACGCACTGATTGATTATTTTGAGGCTCTGCCTGAGCTCTTCGAGCCGGACTAAGAACCTATCGTAAGTATCGCCAGTTTGGCCAATAGGCACTTCAAAATCGAGCCTGTCATAGATTTCATAAGGGTCTGACTTTCTCAGGTCCCAATTCACGCCGCTGGCTCTGAGCACAGGCCCTGAAAGAGAGTTGTTTTTTGCGGTTTCAGCAGAGAGCACCGCTACACCCTTTGTTCTTGAAATAAGGATCTCATTCTCTCTGAGCAGCTTTTCGTACTCATCGATCCTGTGAGGGAAATCATCACAGAACTGCCTGAGCGCACCCATAAATTCGGGCGGGAGGTCCATGCTTACGCCGCCGACACGCATATAGCTGTATGTAATCCTGGCGCCGCAGACCATCTCGCAGAGGTCAAGGATTTTTTCGCGTTCGCGAAACATATACATCCATGGCGTCGCGAGCGCCCCAAGGTCATTCAAAAAGGAGCCGAGCCCTATCAAGTGGCTCGCGATTCTCATAAGCTCCGCCATAATCACGCGGATATACATCGCGCGCTCAGGAGCTTTTACGCCGAGCAACTTCTCCACAGAAACGACGTACGCCAAGTTATTGGACATTGAAGCCAGGTAATCCAGGCGGTCGGTAAGTGTGATTATCTGCGCGTAGGTGCGCTCTTCGGCAAGCTTCTCCGTGCCTCGGTGCAAGTACCCGAATACCGGCTCTAAATCGATGATATTCTCACCATCGAACATTACGCGCATCCTGAACACACCGTGAGTGCTCGGGTGATGCGGGCCTATGTTTACGATGATTGGCGATGTTTTTATCGGCATATCAGTCCTAAGATGGCGTAACTACTATGTAATCTTTGCGGAGTGGGTGGCCTTCAAAGCCTTCCCAGAGCATGATGCGTTTCAGATTCGGGTGCCCGGTGAATATGACTCCCATGAGATCGAATATTTCACGCTCCTGGAAATCTGCGCCCTGCCAGACATTTACAACTGAAGGCACCGCAGGATAGTCACGCGAATAAGCTCTCGTCTTAATCACGGTGGACTCGTTATTTTTTATCGATAGGAGGTGATATACAACTTCGAAATAATCAAGGTAGTCCACAGCAGAAACGCTGGTCAGGAAATCGAACTCCATCCCTGGTGCTTCTCTTAGGAATTTCGCCACAGCCGCCATCTTATCGCTGTCGACAAGCACAAGATTAGCTGAGCTTTGCACTACCGCTCCCGGCAATGCTCGCTCTATAGCTGCTGCTACATCTTGAAATCCGAGCTCTCTGGTCATTTTTTCAGCGCCATCGTCTCTCGTTTGATCTTCTCATGCAGCTGCATAATGCCGAACAGTAACGCGTCTGGCCTTGGGGGACATCCGGGGACGAAAACGTCTACCGGGATGATCCTGTGTACGCCCGGAACCACACTGTATGATTCGTAATAAGGGCCTCCGCTGGTCGCGCATACACCCATAGATATGACCCATTTCGGGTCGCCCATCTGCTCATAGATGCGCCGTATGGGAACGGCCATCTTCCATGTGACCGTACCGGATACTATTAAAAGGTCCGCCTGTCTTGGCGAAGCCCGAAATGCTTCCATGCCAAACCTTGCGATGTCGAACCTGGACATGGCACTGCCTATCATTTCGAACGCACAGCAAGCAAGGCCGAACGTGAGTGGCCATACCGCGTTTTTGCGTCCCCAGTTTAAGAGTGCGTCCACAGATGTGACTACGACATTGCGCTCAAGATCCGCAGGCACTTCTATCGCATTTTCTGGAAACGGCTGCTTGGCCGTGTCCTTAAGAGCCTGTATCTCAAATCCCTCGCGCCTTTCGACTTCTTTTATGGTCTCGGCGGGGAAAAAGCTCTGGAACCTGTTGTACGCGTTGCCCTTATACATTTCCAAGTTTGACATTAGACTGCCACCTTCGTTCTTTCCTCAACAGCTGTTGCTTCCTCATCCTCATCGATATCGTCGTACGATTCGACTCCATCAGCTCTCATACGCTCTTCCGACCACTGCAAGGCTTTCTTCTTCCAGGCGTAGGCAAAACCAACCAGCAAGATGCTCATAAAGGCAAGCAATGCTACAAGGCCGTACCAGCCGAGCTGTCTCGCGAAAACTGCGAACGGGAATAGAAATACGGTGATTACATCGAATAGCACGAACATGATCGCGAAGTAAAGGTATCTGAAATTGAATTGTACCCACGTCTCGCCGATAGTCTCCAGACCGCACTCATATGTGCTTTGCTTGACGGGGTTAGGCTTGTTGGGTTTTACTTTAACGAAAGTGAGTGCGAAAGGAATAAGAAGCATGCTGGCTGGAATGAGAACAGCCAGCACGGCATAAATTCCTATAAATCCCCACTGGCTTAACATCTGTTTTTGTCCACCGAGAGAGTAGCATAGGCGTTAATAAAACGCAAGTGAAATATAACACAATCGACTTTCAGAACCCCATCCGCAAGGCTGGTAAGCCTGCTCGAGTTGTCAATTCCTGATTTACCGTTACAATATTATGGTCTATCTAAAACCGCTCTAATGATCAAGGACTTAATAATGAATATCAGCTCCGTAATACAGACAAAACCAAACCCGAACGTTCCAAAAAATCTTAAACCTGGCGATACCGTTAAGGTAAACGTCAAGATCCACGAAGCTGGTAGAGAACGGGTCCAGCAATTCCAGGGCGTTATCATAAAAATACAGGGCGGCGGTCAGGACGTCAGCTTTACAGTAAGGCGCGTAGCTCACAATGTGGGCGTTGAGAGAACATTCTTCACACACTCACCTATCCTTGAGAAGGTAGAGCGCATCCGTCAGGGTGAAGTCAACAGAGCCAAGCTCTATTACCTCCGTAAGCTTTCAGGTCGGGCAGCTCGCATCAAGGACTCCGCTAATCAGAATGAAGCACCCGAAGAGACTGGGGCACCGGAGACAACTGAAGCTAAGTAGCTTCTTAGGTTCTCTTCTCACTAATCTGCTCATTGCTTATATTTGAAGGTCACGCTATATTCATTTCGCAATAACATGCGCTATGCAGAAGTGGCCGTAAACGCATCATGGGGTCCTACCAGCACCTTCAGTTATTCCATACCTCCGGACCTAACTATCAGTCCGGGCCAGGCCGTATGGGTGCCGTTCGGCCCGCGCACTCAGCAAGGCGTAGTGATACAGGTAACGGACAATCCTGTCTATGCCGATACTAAACCTATCGCCGGAATCATTGGCACAGCGCCTGCAACGTCTCAGGCACATGTAGATCTCGCGCGCTGGATAAGCCGCCGCTATTTAGCCCCCATCTTCGATTGCGCTTCTCTTATGATGCCTCCTGGCTTTGTCCTCAACTCCTATGCCACCTACTCATTAGCCAAATCTGATAACCCAAATCAACTTCAAGGGCTAAAAAAAGATATGGTTAGCTATATTGACTCCAAGGGCTCCGCTTCCCAGAAAGACATCGAAAAAGAGTTTGGCCCAAAGCGTACCGCATCAACACTATCCAGTCTTACGAGGCAGGGAATACTTAGCAGGAAATGGGAATGGAGCAAGCCGAGCGCTGGCCCTTTAGTCCGTGCTACCGTACAGCTGGCAATCGATTCAAAGCAGGCGATGCAAAAAGCCGAAGCGTTCGCGCATCAACGGCAGACTGTTAAGGCTAGACTATTGTCAACACTCGCTGGGCTGAGCGGCCCAATAGAACGGTACCTTCTGCAAGACTGGGCGGGCGCTTCAAAAGCAGACCTGGACGCCCTAGAGAAAGAAGGCCTCATTACCGGGTCTTCAGTGCGCGTCTATAGAGACCCTGTATCTGCGCGCCGCCCATCGCTGGACGAACCTACAAATTTAACCCTCACAGGCGATCAGGAAAAAGCGTGGCTGCAGATAAAAGACGCCATCATCACTTTGCTAAACGGCAAAACTCCTGACCCGATACTCCTGTTTGGAGTGACTGCCAGCGGCAAGACTGAACTGTACCTTCGCGCGGTGCAAGACGTCGTTGAAATGGACAATCGGCAAGCGATAGTCCTTGTGCCGGAGATAGCGCTTACACCACAGGCAATCGATAGATTTTCAAGACGTTTCCCGGGTAAAGTAGCCGTTATGCACAGCGGACTCACACCCGGCGAACAGTTCGACGAATGGTGGCGTATCCAGCGCGGCGATTTCGATGTCGTAATAGGCCCGCGCAGCGCTATTTTCGCGCCTGTTCCCCGTCTGGGCATAATCATTGTCGATGAAGAGCACGAGCCGGCCTACAAGCAAGGGTCGCCTCCGCATTACCATGCCCGTGACGTAGCTATTGAACTTGCACGCCTTACAGGCGCAGTCACGATCCTGGGCACCGCCACTCCTGATGTGGAAACCTTCCACCGGGCTGAGCAGGGCGAACTGAAACTGATTCGCATGCCAAGGCGGGTTCCATTCTCAAAACCTGCTGAAACGCCCTTAGAAAAAAGCTATACCAATCTCGCAAATGTAACCCTAGTCGATATGAGGCAGGAACTAAAAACAGGGAATCGGAGCATATTCAGCAGAAAACTTCAGACGTCTCTTGAACACACGATTGCCGTTGGAGAACAGTCGATTCTCTTCCTGAACAGACGCGGTTCCTCCACATTCGTCCAGTGCCGTGACTGCGGATACGTAGTCTCCTGCAAGACTTGCCAGGTTGCAATGACATACCACCGTGAGGGCGAAGCCATGGTATGCCACCAGTGCGACAGGCACTTGAAGACACCTACAAAATGTCCTGAATGCCAGAGCGCCAGGATTCGATTTCTCGGTGCAGGCACTCAGCGTGTCCAGGAAGAAGTCGAATCGTTATTTCCAAAGGCCAAATCGTTACGACTTGATAGCGACACAACAAAAGAACGGAACGCCTCAGCAAAGATACTGGACTCTTTCGTTGCGCATGAGGCTGATATCTTGATCGGCACACAGATGGTGGTCAAAGGCCTACACATGCCCATGGTCACGCTTGTTGGCGTCGTCAGCGCAGACACTGCGCTGTACATCCCGGACTTTCGCTCTAGCGAGCGCACATTTCAGCTGTTGTGCCAGGTAGCGGGCCGTACGGGTCGGAGCCCGCTTGGCGGCAATGTAGTGATTCAAACATATACGCCTGAGCATTACGCCATTCAAGCCGCTGCGAAACAGGACTACGAGCTTTTTTACAGCCAGGAAAAGAAATATAGGGAAGAGCTTGACCAGCCTCCCTTTAACAGGCTCGCCAGGCTCGTTTTCTCGCACACCAATGCCGAATATGCACTGCAAACTGCTAAAGACATGGTTGTGAGGATTAACAATGAGATATTGCGGACAGCCGCACCACGCTCTCAGGTTTTAGGCCCTGTTCAGGCTTTCCCTGCCCGCATGAGCGGAAGATGGCGCTGGCAATTGATATTGAGAAGCCCCGAACCTGAAAAAGTGATTCGGAACGTACTCAGCCCTGACCCTGAGAAAGTGCGTGCTCCGTTAAAACCTGATCAGGGATGGGAAATAGATATCGATCCCGTGGGGATGGATTGAGCAGATAGTGGCCTATCGGCAGAAGTTAATTACTATCTCTATCTCGGAGCTTACAACAGTCTCAGCTATTCAGATTTTGTGCTTGCGTCCATCACTACCCCTATGCCCACCCTGCAAATGCCCGGTGGCGTTAAAGTAGACGTAAACGGAACAGCAGCAGGCCTCTCTTGGCGCGACGAGACAACGGGTGAAGATGGCCACGAATTATGGCGTTGGAATGAGCGTGCCGGCTGGACATATCTTGGGGGTTTGGCCCCGAATGGCTCCTCGTGTTCGGATTTCGGTTTCACTCCTGGTGCCACATACTGGTATTATCTCGCCTCTTACGCTGGAACCACATATTCGGCATGGGCGGAAATATCGGCGGCGATACCTTCGCAAGCGCCCCCCCAGCCACCCCATCAACTCGATCGGGTAACTAATCGTGAGGCGCGTTGACAAACATGGGGTACCACTTTAACATGTTAGCCTGCATGCCCCGGAATAAATCAAGGAGGATCCTGTGCCTAAAGCAGATATAAGACTTAAAGTGAACGGGAAGAGCCACCGCGTTGAAGTAGAGCCAAGAAGATTGCTAGTGGACTGCCTTAGATATGACTTAGGGCTCACGGGCACAAAAGAAGGTTGCAGCATGGGAGTCTGCGGTGCATGCACGGTTATCATGAACGGCAACACAGTCGCCTCATGCCTGACCCTGGCAGTACAGGCTGACGGTGCCGAGATTACCACCATTGAGGGTATTGCGCCTGGCGAAGGTAAGCTTCACGCTCTCCAGCAGTCATTCATCGATAAGGGCGGCTTCCAGTGCGGTATTTGCACGCCCGGACAGATCGTCGCAGCGAAAGCACTGCTTGACTACAACCCAAAACCCACCAAAGAAGAGGTCCGCGAGTGGATGATGGGCAACCTCTGCAGATGCACAGGCTATTACAAAATTATCGATTCCATCGTTGCCGCGATAGGTAAATAACAGAGAGGCGTCAAATAAATGCGCGATTTTGAATATCTAACACCAAGTACAGTTAACGAAGTCCTGGACATCCTGGACAGAAAGCGTGATGAGGTGCGCGTGATTGCCGGCGGCACGAGCATCGTACCGATGCTCAAACAGCGCCTTCTCGCGGCAGATACGCTGGTAAGCCTTCAGCACGTCAAGGATCTGAAAGGCATACGCTTTGCCACTGACGGCTTGCACCTCGGCGCTACCACTACACACAGGGAAGTGGAGATTTCAGCACAGGTTAAGAAGGAATATCCTCTTATAGCAGAGAGCTACAGCAAGGTTGCTACCGTTAAGATTCGCAACTCAGCGACCGTAGCAGGCCAGCTCGTACAGGCTGACCCCTCACAGGATGGCGCGCCTTGCCACATCGCCATGAACTCCAAGATAAATATCATTTCAAAGGGCAGTAAGCGTACGGTTCCAGTAGAGGACTTCTTTGCGGATTATTACCAGGCTAAGCTG
>SHYL01000040.1 GCA_009692825.1 Dehalococcoidia bacterium
GAAAGAAGGAGCATTACCGAAGTCGGCTCTGCATATCCTGTTGCCACGGTGTCGGCACATGTTCAAAAAGGTGTGCACCTTGCCTTTCGAATCTCGAGTAACGAGAACTGCGTCCTCTCCCATATAGTTCGAAGTAAAATCATTCTGGCGCGGAATCTGTGATTCGTGGGAGACGAAAAGCCAGCACCGACCGAATACTTGTTCCAGTTCTCTTTGGTAAATGTCTTTATCTGTAAAGACATTCCGATCTAACAGACCATTTTTGTCATCAACTAGACTTCTGATAGAAGTGACCAATTTATCAGCCAATCCTTCCTGAATATCTTCGAACGAACTTAAGCGGCGGTTAACGGGTTCTTGGACTGATTGATATCTCAGACCATGTTGGCGCGTGCATCATTTCTGCCCATCTCTTGTAAAAAGCTCTCTGGTTTATTTCAGATGGATTCTTGGTTACCGTGCCCGGATATGCCTCATGCGTTTGCTCTTGTCCCAGCCTGAGTTCCTGATTTAATGGGTATCTTTTTCCCATCATGGTCCTCCCAGCCTCAGTGCACTGAATCCAATTCGACATGTCATCCTGTTCGACGTTGCCACTTGGGCCGTGAGACGATGTCTGCCTTTTTCTAATGAAGTCTTTAACATCTTGGGGAGCGTTCTTATCAACCAGCAAATAGAGCCATTCTTCCGTTTTTTGAGGCCCCTTTGGGTTCCAAACTCTAATGGTTTCCGTGTATGAACAATTCGGGAAAATGTTAAATACCCCTCCGGTTCCCGCGGCCGCCTCCCTTATAACGCCCAAGCGCTGCTTAAATTCGCCAATATGCTGCAAATGATGCTGTGTGGAGGGATCCTGAGGCAAACCTGCTGTTGAGCTTCGGCCGCTGCCATAGCCACTTCCCCCGCCGAAACTAACAACTCCATGTCCGTTTCCAGGACTAACAGCCCAACCGTCATTCCATCCGCCTGGCGTTCGGCTGGGCGCTCGCGTCTGGCGGGAAAGCAAGGCAGAACCATGGGTTACTGGAAAATGATAGTTGTCACCAGATAGATTATCGGCTGGAAACTTCCAGTTGCAGTTAATTACCCATTTCTGCGAGCCGGATACAAATTCGGTTCCGCCGTCTTGCCTGTCTAGAATCATGTCCATATACCAGCCCATGTCGCCAAGGTAGTCGACCAGGCTAGGTGCTTGTTTGTCCCATGTCGCGAATATGAGTCCTTTGTAGCTTGCAATCTGTGCAGTTTCTACAAGACCCCATTGAGAACGGTCAAGTTCCTCGAAGTAAGCTTCCTTGAATCCGGGCACGCCGACTAATTTCCCATCTGTCGAAAACGTCCAGCCGTGATAAGTACACATGAAAGAGGGTGCATTACCAAAATCAGCTCTGCAGATGCGGTTGCCGCGATGGCGGCACATATTCAGGAATGCATGTAGTTTTCCCTTCGAATCCCGACATGTAAGTACTGGATCTTCGCCCATATAAGCAGCGCTGAAGTCATTTGACTTACTGATCTGGCTCTCGTGACCTACGAACAACCAGCATCTTCCAAAAACTTGCTCCAATTCTTGTTGATACAGATCCTTGTCAACAAAAATTCCTCGATCAACAAGACCCCTCTCATTGTCAACCATCTTTTGAAGCAGCTGAGTCATACGATTACTCCTTTATGTGATCTATGGTGTCGTTCGTGGGCCGTCGGTGAGCCATGGTAATGGTCTGCCGCCGTTACTCCAACGTGTCGCTAAGTTGCGAACTCTAGGGCTGTAAGCCGCAAAGTTGTCGATCAAAGGCAACCAGATGTTGTAAACGTTTTGAGTGTCGTAGTTCCAAAGTATTTTGGCCAGTTGCTGTGATCTAGCTTTGTCTAAGGTAACCTTAATTTCTTTAATAGCTTTATTAACTTCAGGATCATCGATAAAAGAGGTGTTCTGAGTACTTTGAGGACTGTATTTGTTTTCAGCATACCAATTCAATGAAAAGTCCACTCTCACCTGGTATGTGGGCGTCAAATCCTGATGGGCACGAACATAGTATGCGCTAAAGTGTGTAGAGTTATCTTCGCTTTGAAGCGGGATATCTACTCCGTTTTGTTTGAGCTGTTGCTGGAGGACTTGCGCTAGGGGAGCGCGGTCAGCGGTGAACTTGAATGGCGTTTTTATTGTCATCTTACCCTGAGGAAAACCCGCGTCCATTAGCAACTTCTTGGACTCTTCAGGATTGAACTTATAGTATGGCCCCATGTCTTCCGGCTTAAATGGGGTATCCGAAACCAAGGTCCACGGCAGCGGAAAACCATAGTACCAACGTGGCGCAGTTACAACCGTTTTTGCGAATTCTTCGTGGTTTATGAGCATAGATATTGCCCGCCTTACGCGGACGTCACTCCACGGAGCATTTTTAGTGTTAAATGCAATTCCAGCCTGGGCACCCCCACCTGCACCGGTCTGACCGGTTATAAACACTCTTGTATCGGGGATCGAACGGCTCACATTTAGCACGTCGCTTGGTCCCGATACTCCGGTGTCGACCTGCCCCGCCCTGAAAGCGGCGCTTATGGTCCCTTTGTCAGTGATGTAGACCCCCTCGATTCGATCCATATAAGGGAGAATTCTGCCCTTTGCATCTTTTTTCCAATAATCAGGGTTTCGGACGCTCGTGCTGCCGACTCTAAGCTGTCGCTTCTGAAGAATGTACGGGCCGGTGCCTATTGCCATCGTCTGCCAGTCAGGTACAGTGAGCAGTTCTGACGGCATGATAACTTCGCCACGCCCTGCAAGGTCATTTAACGCAAAGGCAGATGGCTCCTTTAGGCGTATCACTATCGTTGATGCATCTGTAGCTTCGATTGATTGAACCTGCTGGTACCTGGGTTGCTGAACGGCATCAGTTTCTTTGTAGCGGTTTAGGCTTACTAGAACATCATTTGCAACAAGTTCCCTTCCATTAGCAGGTGCGATGTTCTGCCACTTGACTCCTTTTCGCAGGTGAAAGGTATAGGTCTTTACGTCAGAAGAAATCTCCCATTTCTCCGCGATACTTGGAACCAAGTGCTCAAACATGTTGTCTGGGTTTGCTTCCCACGCAACGAGCCTTTCATACCACCAGTTTGATCCCCACTCGGCGGAGACATCCCCGACTATTTTTGGGTCCAACTGGGCTACCATTGAGGTGAGAACCTCTTTGAATGTTCCGCCATATCGAACATTCTCAATCTCAATAGGAGGAATCGTTGCCCGCTCTAAAACTGAGCCCGCCGATGGATTACCTGCTGGTGATGTACTGGTAGGTTGGGGAGCTATCGTAGGAGTGGGAGCCGAAGTTGTGCTAGATACCGTTGGAGACGGTGCCGGAGTAGCGTCTTCCTTCCCACCACCACATCCTATTAATATCACTAGGGCTGAAAGAAGAAATGCTGGAACATAAGCCAATTTCACTAGTCTCATCCTGATCCTCCACCCTGTCTAAGCAGCAAACTATTGGCATCTCAAAAAACATATGAGCTACTGAAATTCGTGGAAATCTGCGGTTTGGTCATCCCGTATTCTCTCATTCCACGAACAGGAACAGTCGAATAGAATTAAGCCGCTTTTAGTAATTGCTGTCACGCATGTTATATCGTTTGTATCACGAGTGTCAACATTCATATTTGACATATACAATTGGATCGGAGGATGGAGCGCTTAAAACAGTAAGTAATGCGGTGAGTTTCAATGGTTGGTCTACAGACTACCTAAAATACCTCGCCTTCGGTGCATAGGCAGTTACGTTTAGTGGCCGCGCACATTCGACCAAAACATTCAATGTGCCCTCTCTTCTAGAAACGGTGCCCTCTACCTCTAGAAAGGACGCCTTGAAAGCCTGCTTCTGTTTAGCGTAGGTCTTGGGCCATACCATAAGCGGCATATGGCCGAATTCGTCCTCCAGCGTTATGAATAGAGCCTTTCCTGCCGGTCTCTGAACCCGTATGACAAGTCCGGCTAGTTTGACCTTATCGCCCTCCTGGCAGTTAGGCAATTCACAGCTGGTGGTGTATGAAGACCCTAGACTCTTTCTGATACTACCCATTACATGACCAGATGGATACATAGACATTGTCTGATACTCGCGGCCCATCTTTTCGAATGAGGTTGCCAGGGCCAATTCAGGCATGTCCTGAGTAGTAGATAAACTCATCGGCATTTGCTGTCCAACTGGTTGATACCTGAGGCCTACTTCCCATCTAGCCTTACGCCTGTCTGAGCAAAGTGAATCGACCGCACCAGCGTCGATAAGGTTCTCTAATTCCTGCTGGACAAGACCTGTCCTGATCATCAGGTCGGCCAGGGAGACGAAAGGCTTATCTCCTCTGGCCGACACTATTACTTGGGCGGTCTTGTCGGCAATTGCTCTAACATAAGTGAACCCGAGCCTGATGTTATTTTCTTCAGCCTTGCACAGAATCTCACTCTTATTCATGTCAGGGTTCAGCAACCCGATCTCATGTCGCCTCGCATCCTCTTTAAGCGTTTCAGGACTGTAAAAACCCATAGGTTGCTGATTGAACAGGCCAAGATAAAACTCGAGCGGGTAGTAGTATTTGAGCCAAGTCGCTTGATAAGCCGTTATCCCGAAGGCATAGGCGTGGGCCTCTGGAAACATGTACTGACCATTGAACTTGGCGAAAATTCTGGTCGCGGCTTCTTCAGAGACGCCATTATTACGAGCACCCAGTTTGAACTTCTCCCACCAGCTTTTGATTAGCTCCTCATTGTGCCTCTTGCTGAACGCACGCCGCATGCGGTCAGCTTCGGAAGCGGTTAAGCTGGCCACGTCCATCGCGACCTGGTTGACCTGGTCTTGATACAGAATTACTCCGAGGGTTCTTGCCAGAGCCTTCTTCTCAAGCGGATGATCGTAGTCCCACGCCTCTGTTTTAGAACGGCGATTGATGAAGTGCTTGACGCCGTCTCTAGCTCCGACACCAGGACGGACAGCTCCAACTTCAAAAGCCATGTCTGTGAGATTCAGTGGCTTAAGTCGTGGAATCGTCTGCATCTGGGCCGCGCTTTCAATCTGAAAGATGCCTATTGTGTCGGCATCGTGCATCATTCTGTAGACAGCCTTGTCTTCGAAATCGATTCTGGATAAGTCGATGGTTTTGTTGTGTCTCTGCTCGATGGCTCTGAGTGCATCCTGAATCTGTGAGAGTGCGCCAAGAGCCAGGAAGTCAATTTTGACCATGCCAGCCACGTCTATAGAGTCTTTATCCCACTGCATGATGTATCGGCCATCTATGGCACTCGGCTGGACCGGAACAATGTCGGTTAATGGTCGTGAGCTTATTACCATTCCGCCAGGATGCTGCGCTAGGGCAAATGGGAAGTTATCGAGCTGAGAGGCGAGTTCTAACAGGTGTCTCCACACGGGAGCTTCCATCTTAGCTTTGAACTCCGGCAAGTCTTCCATCTGCTCTTTAAGGCTTCCAGCGCTGGCGTCATCTACACGCTTTGCCAGTTTATCGACCTGGTCATGAGGTAAACCCAGGGCTTTACCAAGGTCCCTTATAGCTCCTCTGATTCTGTACCTATCAATCATTCCAGTTAAAGCCGCATGGTCCCATCCATACCGTTGATGAACGCGCAGTATGAGCTCTTCTCGGATATTGCGAGGAAAGTCCAGGTCGATGTCCGGTACATTTGAAAGATCATCATCAGGAAGGAATCTCTCAAGCGATAGCTCATATAGCAGCGGATCGATATGTGAAAGGCCCAGTAAGTAGCCGATGAGCATCGCGACTGAAGAACCTCGCCCTCTTCCAGGCGGATTTAGCTCCATCGGAACTTCAGGGTTGGATATGCCCAGGTCTATGGCCACCTCGTGCGCCATGCCGATGATGTCGTGGTAAATCAGAAAAAAACCGGCCAGCCCATGCGTCTGAATCAGCCTGAACTCAAGGTCCAGCCTCGCCTTTACCTTAGGGGTGATAGAGCCATATCTGCGCCCGGCAGCTTCCAGGCAAAGCTTTTGTAAATGTGTATCGGATGTTTGACCCTCTGGCACTGGATAGTCAGGAAACTTGTAGGCCGGGTTATGAACAAGGTCAAAAGAACTGCAACGTTCTGCTATCTTCATCGTGTTCTGGATAGCCTCCGGGAATCGACGAAAGAGTTGGAACATTCCAGCGGGTGACTTTAGATAAAACTCACAGTTATCTCGCCGTTCTCTGTGTGTTTCTTCCAGAGACTTGTTTTGACTGATAGAAACAAGGCAATCCTGTAACCTGTGCCGCTCTCGCTCGTGGTAATGAACGTTACCTGTTGCCACGATTCCGACACCAATAGCTTCTGCAAGTTTTGCCAGTTCTCTGTTTCTACCAGTGTCACCCTTTACAAGATGCTGCTGAAGTTCAATGAAGTAGCTTGTCGCGCCGAACAGGTCTCTGTATTGGCTCGCAATGGCCTTTGCCTGCTCGATTTTGCCACCAGAGACTAAAGATGGCACTTCACCATGTCTGCAGCCGGACAAGGCTATCAAACCATCTGTTTTGCCGGTGAAAAGCGCGGGGTCTATAGCCGGATGCTCTCTATCGTCTTTGTATGCCTGCGATATCAGCCAGCAGAGATTTGCATAGCCATGCTGCGTCTCTGAGAGTAGTGTGAGATGGTGGCCATTGGTCAGAGTGGGTTCACAGCCTATAACGGGTTTGATGCCCATATCCTGACAGGCAAGTGCAAATTCCATAGCGCCGGTGAGGTTGTCGTGGTCGGTGATAGCCAGATATTCATAACCCAGCTTCTTTGCGGCTCCGACAAGCTCTCCTATAGAAGAAGCACCCTCATGGATGCTGTAATAAGTGTGAAGGTGTAGTTCTGCGTATTCAGACATAAATTAGCCTGCCTGTCTGAACCATTTCTCTGAAAGCAGATCTTTGAAGACAATCGTCGTTATACCTTCCTTCAGGGAGAGAATGAAATATAGCCTTGATATCGATTCAGGCCGCCACCACTCATCGTCGATGCGCCACATGTCCTGAATTGAAGCAACAGACATCCATGTTTTGTCTATCCTGACCGCAACTGGTCGATTCTCTTTACCTTCTCTCACGTCGACTAGGCCGGGCTCGTTCAGCGCGCGTATGGCACGAGCGCCATTCTTCTCTCCGGTATTCTTGACCATGGCTCAACCTCCCTTATCAAATAAATCGGTGGCTTCTCACCCAGACGAGCCTCAAGTTGGTGAATTTCTTCGTCGAGCTGCTCTTGCCTTCGGATTTTGTAAAACAAACTTTCCTGCTTGCCGCTCTCCCCAGTGAGGTCCGTAAGCATCACTGATACCGATTCAACTGGACCTGGCAATGCCATATCTTCCATTTTCATGTTTAGCAGCTTCATAGCCAGACGCGGATCGCCCATAGGTTCCCTGAATACAAATTTCCTCACCCACGCTGGCATGTCTGTAATCCTGGCTTCAATGGTTACTGTCCTGGCGTACTTACCTTTCATCTCTGAAGTGGAGAATGCCTGGTGTAACAGGTTCTCAACTCCGATCATCATGGTGTTAATAATTGCCGTAGGCGCTGGAAGCTCTGAACAGGCTTCGACTACGTTTTTGTGGCAACGGGCTGTAAGTTGGGTATCGTCTATTCCGTGAGATAACCTCCACAGCTTTGCCCCTTCAGGCCCAAACTCAGCTTGCATAGCTCCTATCGATAGCCTTGCAATATCGCCAACTCTCTCAAGGCCAAAGCCTATGAGTTTCTCTTTGATTGAGTGTGCGGTGGGAAGAATACTTATGTGTAAGGGAGCCAGATATAAAGTCACCTCGCCCTCAACTTTCGAGGCTCTGTCAGGCTCAGCATGCACGGCGGCGACATAGGCAAGAAATTTGTTCGCTGCTACTCCAACCCTTGGCGAATATGGTGACGGCACGGCACTGGAAATTGCCTTAACGAGATTTGCCTCAGTACCGTACATACCTTCGAGCCCTTTTAAGTCGACGTATGCCAATCCAAGGTCAGCATTCTCTACTACAGGGCTACGACCTTCTAAGCTGTCCAGCACTCGTTCCCAGAAGTTTCCATATGCTTCCGTATCCGCTTGAAGCCTGTGAGCTTGTGGGCACTTCGCCTGTGCGTGCTCAAGGGGCATACCTTTGGTAGTACCTCTTGCTTCAGGCGAGCGGTCGTACACATACTTCCTGCCACTAGCTTCGGACACAACTAGCAAGGCTTTCCCTTTGAGTTCAGGATAGCGCAACTGTTCGTATTTGATGGGCAAATAAGTTATCAGAACACATGCGACAGTCATAGATCAGCCTTTGGTGTGATAGGTAATAGCAAAGATATTTAAGAGAGTCATAGCACCAGTTTAGAACTAGCGTTCTGTCATTGTCAATATCCCGCATGGCTTCATAAATATAGTTGCCATCGAGTGCAATGAAAAAGGTTGAACGGATTGGACAGCAGTATCTCATTGATGGGTAAGCCAGTGTTCGAAGTCAGACAATCTCCCGAACATGGCGTACATGTCTTTGACCTACGAAGCAATAAAGTCATTCTCTACATGATTCGGAACTCTGAGAAAGCTCATAAGTACGCACTTGAAAAGGCGACCAAAGAAGCGAATTTGTGAGCTTAGAAGAGCTTCTGTTCAGGCACGATTAGCGACGGGTCATTGTTCTTGACGTTTCCGACTGCTGCCGACACCTGATATGCCTTCATATCCTCAGCTGGATACGGTTTCAGCCACCGCAGTAACACATCTGGGTCAGTCGTAACTGGGTCCATCCATAAGGTCTCTAGTTCCTGGGGCAATATTGCTGGCATTCTGTCGTGAATATCTTTGGTCAGCTCATTAGGTTCACAGGTGATGATGGAGCATGAATAAACTCTTTCGCCAGTCGGACTCTTCCACGTGTCGTAAAGTCCGGCAAATGCAAACGGTTCGCCGCTTTTAAGTGTGATTCGGTACGGAGTCTTTAGCTTACCTTCACCCTTCCACTCGTAATAACCATCCGCGAGCACTAGACAACGTTTAGACCTCAGGGGTTCCTTGAACGTTGGGATTGTTACGATAGTCTCGACTCTAGCGTTTATGGTCGAGAAAGACGGCTTTCCGTCCTTTGACCAGTAAGGAATCAGTCCCCATTTCATAAGTTTGCCTTTTCGGCCTTGTTGGTTTAGGACTGCTGGAACAGGGTCAGTCGGTGCGACGTTATAGCTCGGTTTGTAGTCGAAACCATCGGTTAACTCAAAGCCAAAACGTGCCAGAAGAATATCTGTTGAGGATGTTATTGAGTAACGGCCACACATTGTAAGTCCCCCTTGAGCTTCATCCGTGATTAATGGCTGTGCTTATTTTCAAAGCCGCTACAAGCAGAATGACTACTAACACCCCTACCATAACAACTGCAAGAAATGAAGGCTTATTCACGATACTTACACGCTACCATGAGCGCTGATGCGTGGCAACTGGACATCTTAAGTTGAATCGAGTTCGGGTCTAGGGTTAATTTTCCTGTGGGTCTCGTGCTTATTTGTTAGTTTCTTCGCCCGATTAACCCGTCGAACTCCACGTCCGCTGCAGCGTTGACACCCTCATGACGAAATGGTCGCAATAAGCCCATTCAGATTTGTACTTTACGCGACAGTGTGGCGTCAGTAGTTAACCTTATTCCGGGACTTGTAGCGGAATTCGGGATTCAAAAGCTCATTTATCGCCCTTAGCAAAGCTTCCTGACAATACGACCATTCCACACAGAGGCCGATAGCTTCAGAGATATTACTGGAGATCAATGCCTTATCACCCGCACCTAAGCTCATCGAGATTTCCTTAGCTTCCTTTGTAGTCGGCCAACTGTCGCTGCAAACCCGTTCGTATTGTTCTTGCTGATTCAACAGGAATCCCTGAATAATAGACAACCGATTCTTCGCTTTCGACGTTGGCACTTTCTCAACAATAATATGAGCGCCTATCAGTAATATTAAAGAGCCGAAGTAGCGACCGAGCAGTGCAAGCCGGACAGTCTGCTGGAGGTGCCGGACGGTGGTGATGCGGCGTTCCTCGCGCCGCTGAACCTGGGCGAGATGCCACGGCTGGGGCCGCGCATGGAGCAGACGCTGAACTGGCTTGGCATACACACGCTTGGCCAACTGGCATCCACGCCGCCATCCATAATCAAGGCATCGCTTGATGTCAAAGGCGATACGCTTATCGAGTGGGCGCACCGGCGGGATAGCCAAGACGTGCTGCCGCTGACACGCCAGAAGTCGCACAGCCGCGAGACTACATTCGAGCGTGACGTCAGGGATATCAACACGATGCGCTCCATGCTGGGCGACCCCAGCGAGCGCGTAGGCAAATCGATACTTGCGGAGGGACCTCGTGACGTCGTGCGTGGAAATGCGCCTGCGCTACGCC
>SHYL01000041.1 GCA_009692825.1 Dehalococcoidia bacterium
CCTACTGAAGTCATCTGCTGATTTCCTCAAGAGATTCAGGAAGGTGAACCCTTCCTGACGGGGGTCCCCCAGCCCAATTTTTATCCCCTTCCGGGAAAGGAAGGGGGATAGGGGGGATGGTTGATATGGGTAAACTACGCGCGTTCCTCACTTTAAGAGGTCCTTCAGGTCTTTCGCGTAAGCCCTGAATTTATCAGTGAGCTCTATATCTTCCATCCTGGGCCGCGGCAAATTAATCGCGATGTCTGCCTTTATCTGCCCGGGCTGCCGGCTCATGACTAGCACGCGGTCGCTTAACGCTATCGCCTCCGCGATGCTGTGCGTCACGAAAAGCACCGTCTTCCTGCGCTGCTCCCAGATCCGCAAAAGCTCGTACCGCATCTCCCCTCGCGTTATCTCATCTAACGCACCGAACGGCTCGTCCATAAGCAACACCGACGGGTCGAAAACGAGTGCGCGTGCCAAGGCGACCCTTTGCTGCATACCGCCCGAGAGCTGATACGGGTGGAACGACTCAAATTCCTTGAGCCCCACCATATCCAGCAGTTCTGACACGCCTACTCCGGATGGAGCACCTCGGTTTATCTCCATGGGCAGGTTGATATTCGAAGTGACGTTGCGCCACGGCAAAAGAGCCGGGTCTTGAAATACGAACCCTATCTGCTTGCGCGACTGTGCTGCTTGTGGCGACCCGCCGCCTATAGCAACTGAACCGGATGAAGGAACGAGCATTCCGCCAAGAATACGCAACAGCGTGCTTTTACCGCAGCCGCTCGGCCCGATTATGCTTACGAATTCACCTTCCTCTATGGATAGGTGCAGGTTTGAAATCGCCTGCAGCGTCCCGAACGATTTTGTTAAATCTGTCGCGCTTATATGGGGCATATTTATAAACCCTTTCACTTTGCACACATTATCATATGTGGGAACTCTGGCACGGAGAATTGATTTGAAAATCGCAATCATTGGCGGCACAGGCTCCGAAGGCATTGGTCTGGCGACCCGGTTTGCATACGCGGGCGATGAAATAGTCATAGGCTCGCGGAGCGCTGAGAAGGCTCAGGCCGCAGCCGCCTCGATATTGCAGAGGCTGCCGTCCACAAAAATCAGCGGGGCCGATAATGAGTCCGCGTGCCGGGGTATGGATATCATCATAAACACGCTGCCTTATCAGGCACAGCGCGAAACGCTGTCCGCACTGCGTGACGCTATCGGCAAAGGTCTGCTTGTAAGCACTGTCGTGCCGGTCATATTCAACCGTCAGGGCATAACGATCCTTCCCGTTGAAGAAGGCTCCGCCGCCGTGCAGGCCCAAAAGGTATTGCCTGATGCCAGGGTCATTGCGGCATTCCACACCCTTGGCGCAAAGCATCTGGCAGATTACGAGCACTCCATGGAATCGGACGTACTGGTTGCGGGCGACCGCAAGGAAGACAAGGCGCTCGTTATAGAGCTGGCGCAGAAGATTAAAGGCATACGCGGCATTGACTGCGGTCCGCTTTCCAACTCGAAACTTGTGGAAAACATGACCGTGCTTCTGCTGAATGTGAACCGTATAAACAAAGCAACTTCATCCGTCCGCATTGTGGGGATCTAATCATGCCTACTCCTGAAATCAGCGTCATCGGCATCAGTGGCATTCCGGAAATACGCCCCGGCGCAGACCTCGCTGGACTTATCGCAATGTCAGCCAAAAAGCAGAAGCTTCAAATTTCCAGCGAAGATATCCTCGTGGTCACCCAGAAAATCGTTAGCAAGGCTGAAGGACAGGAAGTAAAGCTTGCTGACGTCAAGCCATCTAAATTTGCCACCGATTACGCTAAGCAGTGGAACAAGGACCCGCGCCAGGTTGAGGTAGTCCTTCGGGAAAGCAAACGGATAGTGAAGATGGATATCGGTGTGATGATCACAGAGACTCACCACGGGTTTATATGCGCCAACTCCGGCGTAGACATGTCCAACGCCTCTAAAGATGGCGTCGCTATGCTCCTCCCAAAAGACCCTGACGCATCAGCAAGGAATATCCGAGATGGCATAACCAGGGCCACCCGCAGCTCGCCCGCCGTCATCATCAGCGATACGTTCGGGAGGCCGTGGCGCGATGGACAGACCAACATCGCCATAGGTATCGCTGGCATGGACGCGATGGTAGACTACCGGGGCCAAAAGGACACGCGTGGAGCAGAGCTGAAAGTTACGCTGATAGCAGCCGTGGATGAGCTGGCTAGTGCCGCAGAGCTGGTGATGGGCAAAACAATCGGGGTACCAGTGGCATTAATCAGAGGGTACAAATACAAGAGCGGCCCGGGGACTTATAAAACTCTTCTTTACAGACCGGAAGTCGACCTGTTTAGATGAAATCAGGGCAGCTTACGCCGCCCTGACAGTTACGCGTTTTTCCGAATATTCTAAGAGCGGCTTAGGATTACGTTAGCTTCTTCGCCGATGCCGAGCGCCCTACAGTCAGAATACGTGGAAAATATAGTCTGGTTGACCAGATACATTCCTTCCGTGTTCAGCAGTTCAGAGCACCGGGTCTGTATGTTGTGAAGCCTCCTGAGACGTCTCAGGAGCATGCGCACCAGATCAGCCGATGCCTGGGGGTTTTCTGAATAAGCTGTTCGCTCCAGCATGGCGTTGTCGAAAATCTGTGTCTCCATATATTTAAGCCTCCAACCCCATTGTAAAAATGGCCCGCGTTTGGCACCTGATAGTCTGTTTCCAAACGCTATTCAAATTTGGTAAAACTTGCCAGTTAACTTAGGCTTTACCAGTAACCCTTACAGAAAGGGTTACATCTAACTCTGTTCTTATATGAAAACGTAAAAGCCGTTGTTTTACAATCATCCGGTGAAACGACCCAGGAGAACCATATTTGCTAATCGAAAAAGTTGAATCAAGCACCGTCGTCATACCGCTCGATAATCCAACCAGCTTCTCGACACGCACCATCACTGAGCGCCATTACACACTCGTCTGCGTGAGAACAAAGGATGGTGTTGAAGGCATCGGGTACACGTATGTTGGCAATAAGGGTGGTCACATTGCGACGCTCGCATTGCGCGACCTGCTCAGGGAAAATGTATTCGGCAAAAATATCGATGACATTGACGGTATATGGGACGCAATGTTCAAAGACAGCCTTTTGCACGGCCGGCGCGGCGTGGTTATGCGCGCATTAAGCGCCATCGATATCCCGATCTGGGACGCCAAGGCTAAATCAGCAGGCAAGCCTTTGTATAAATTTATGGGAGGCACGCGAAAACAGGTGCCTGCGTATCCAAGCGGTGGGTACTACAAGGCTGGCAAGTCGCTGGACGCTTTGCAAAAAGAGATGCGGTCCTACGCCCATAAAGGATTCACAGCGGTCAAAATGAAAGTTGGGCGCGTCAGCTGTGAAAAGGATCCCGAACGTATTGGAGCAGTTAGAGGGGCTATCGGCCCGAAGGTCCATTTGTTCGTGGACGCAAACAATGCATGGACGGACACGAAGGAAGCGATACGCACCATAAAGCTGTAGGAGCGCTATAAAATAGGCTGGATCGAGGAGCCAAGCTTCCCTGATGACCTCGATCTAAGCGCTGAGGTTGCCAAATCAGTGCGTACGCCTATCGCGACCGGAGAAATAGAGGCGACACGCTGAGGCTTCAAGAACATTATCTATAAAAAGGCTGCCGCGATACTAAAACCGGAGGGTCACGTCTGCGACGGCATCACTGAGTGGATACGCATAGCCAGGATGGCCGCCGACCATAAGCTGACGATACCCCTCACTGGTTCGCTGAGCTGCATGCGCACCTCGTGGCCGCCACTCTCAACGCGACGTGGGTGGAATATTTCGTGGACGACGCTGTTTTGAACGTCAAACGTATCTTCGCAAGTAAGCTCGGGGTACGCAAAGGCAACATAGTCCTCTCAGAGACGCCGGGCCACGGCATAATGCTGGACGCGAAAGCGGTAAAACGTTCGCCGTCGATAAATGGGAATAGAATTGCCAACCTGTTCCGACTCATAAGTGTGAGACTAAAGCAACCTGGAGCCACAACTGGACGAACAGCTTGGAGCAGGCCGACAAAAATATGTTAGCGATCCTATTTAAACGGTTGATTACCGGTAGATTAAAGGGCTGTTAATTGTGCCTGAGCACGTTCTATTCTTGTTGACTCTAGCGCGGGCTGTACTTTAGAATGTATGTACAACCCAAGGAGAAACCAATGTCAGAAGAAACAACTCAGACTGCTAATCCTACGGCACCAAGAAAGTCCCCTGAAGGCATAATTTACGTCTCAGACAAGGCTGCATACCAGGCCAAAATGTTTGCCGAGCGAGAAGGCAAGCCTACGCATGGTCTGCGCGTGAGCGTCAAGGGTGGTGGCTGCTCAGGTCTCTCCTATGTCCTCAACCTTGAGCCGGAGGCCAAGCCCGGTGACAAGGTCATAACCCAGAACGGAATCAATATCTTCGTCGATGGCAAAAGCCTTCTGTTCCTTGCCGGCACAACGCTGGACTTCAGCGACGGCCTCAACGGCAAGGGTTTCGTATTTAACAACCCACAGGCGAAAAGCAGCTGCGGTTGTGGCAACAGTTTCGCAGTCTAGTTTTCGATTTTCAACCATGATTAACAGAGCCTGAACAGGCGTAGTTTCTATTTGCCCGCAGATTCTCTTGCCACCCTGATCTATTGACCCTTGCTATTCATTTGCAGTTAAATAAGGCGAATTAATTAGCGGAGGCGATGAATGGTTACGGATCTCAAAACAATGGTTGGGACGAAAACAGGTCTTCTCGACAGGCGGATTTTCGTCAATAAAGACATCTACCAGCAGGAGCTGGAGAAGGTCTTTGGGAGGTGCTGGCTGTGGATAGGCCATGAGAGCCGGGTGCCGAACAACAATGATTTCTTTGCTAACTACATGGGTGAAGACCCAATATTGCTAACCCGCGACTCCAAAGGCAAGATGCATACCTTCCGCAACATGTGCCGCCACAGGGGCAACCGAATCTGCCGCGCGGACAACAGCAACGCTCCATCGTTTATATGCACGTACCATGGCTGGACTTTCGCTACCGACGGCAAGCTAGTTGGTGTGCCGGGCTACAAGGAAGCGTATTTTGAAGAATTAGACCGCTTGCAGTGAGGCTTGGTCGAGGCTGGCCAGATCGATACATACAAGGGTCTCGTCTTCGCGACGTGGGACAAGACGGCCCCATCTCTGCTGGATTACCTCGGCAACTTTACCTGGTACTTGGACTTATATCTGGACAGAAGGGAAGGACGGATTGAACTTCTGAAAGGTGTCCATAGGTGGGTGCTGAACTGCAACTGAAAACTGTGCGCACACAATTTTGCGGGCGATGGCTATCATACCCGTCTAACCCACGCATCGATGGACATGGCGGGAGGACGAGCCCCTTCGAATAACAGCTGGTCAGGCTGGTCCGGGTACATGGGCAATGGACACAGCAGTACCAACGCGCCGACCGTAAGCAACAACCCTAACGCCGGTGATGGAGGCTCGAGGATAGAGTCCGAATACTACAGAGCGCACCAGGCGGAGGCGAAGGCGCGCCTTGGAGAATATCGCGCCGCAACAGGCAGTAGAGGCGGAGCATCTACTGTTTTCCCAAATTTCTCACACCAGGTGTTCGTCGGAAACTGGCTTCCCAAGGGACCCGATAAGACGGAGGTGTGGTCATACTGCTACTTCGAGAAGGATGCTCCCAAAGAAGTGAAGGATGCTATCCGCGTGAGGCATACCTGGCAGATGGGGCCGAGCGGCAACCAGGACCAGGACGACATGAACAACTGGGCACAGTGCACAGACTCCGGCAAGACCTTCATGGGCAAAAAGTACCCGATAAATCAGCAGCTGGGACTGGGCCGCGATATTCAACTCGAAAGATTCCACGGCATCGCGAATACGCGCCCGAGCGAGTTATGCCAGCGTGAGTACTACGACTTCTGGGCTCAGCTGATGGAAGCGCCAAGCTGGTCACAGGTAAAGCTCACGCCCCGAACAGTTAAATAAAGCCCCGTACTTTCCTGGAGGCGTCGCGCAATTACTAGCGGTCGCCTTCATGCGGCTCGGGATTTTCTTTGTAAGGGTAAAGGTCGCGAAACTCCTCGCCTTTAGTCGCGAGCTCTTCCATAGTAAAATCACCATCTCGAGTTAGAGTACCGCCGTACCCATGCCTGCGGGCAATTTCTAAAAACTCCTCAAATTCGAGCATCTCCCACGGGTCCATGCCCGGTAAGTCTGAGCAAGTATAAAAATAGGTTTCACCTGGGCCGACATCAAGGAGCATGCGGTAAGGAGTAAAGAGCTCCCAGAACGCATCGCTTTGTTCACCGTCTCTCGCTGAATAAACCTTTAGCTTAAACCCACCGCTGAATTCCAGCTCCAAGTTAAGGTCAGCGTGATTCACTTCATACCCCGTGATTTTGCTGCCTTCTATAGCCTTAATTTTTTTGATTATTTCCTCAGAGACTTCCTCATCAGTTGCACACTCGTCAGAGGACGCTAACAACACCATGGAATGCTGGACTATTTCCCACCCCGAATAAATGACACTAAATTCCCACTCGCCGTGAAATTTACCTTTTTGCCATGAGTCCTCACGGTATGGGACCATTTCACCCATGTCCAGGTTTAGCAGATTATTGACGATGTCGGCACGCCAGCATGTCTTTCCAACAATCTGGTCGAGCACTTCATTAAGAAGCGCCAAATCTTCCGGAGAAGCTACTTCCTGTACTCTGTAATATTTCAATTCTCAATCTCTTTGCGGCGCATTGTGAATATTATCCACAATTCTTTTGCTGTAAACTTAGGATATGACCACTCAGACAACTCTCGCACAGGAATGTGAGGCCGCGTACACAGGTTTAGCCATCGCTGATCTTTCGCGTTACGGCAAGGTACGCATGACCGGCAAGGACGGACCGGACCTTTTGAACAGGCTGACCTCCAACGAGACGCTGAAGCTTGCATCGGGCCATTTCACCACGACTGTCCTCACCTCCAACAAGGGGCGCATCGTTGAGCATCTGACCGTGTATACCACGGCTGAAAACAAGCTTTCGCTCCTCTGCGGCCCTGGCAACGCCCAGAAGGTCATCGACTATATCGATAAGTTCGTCTTCGGCGAGGACGTCCAGATGACGGATGCCAGCTCCGATTTAGCGTTGTTCCACGTACTTGGCAAGGACGCCTCCAGAGCCATAACGAAGCTCACCAACAACCCAGCGCTCTTCACGGAGCGTCTGTTGCTAGCAGTCGACATCGGTGGAGCGCACGTCTTCGTGTCGCAGGCGCCCGAGATTGCCGGCGCAGCTAGCGCATTTGTGATGTGCAATGCTGCGGACACGGCGCAGGTCCAGCGAGCCATAGACGGCGCGCCTATCAGCGCTGAGGCGTACGAGGTCCTCCGTGTCGAAGCAGGCGTACCCATGCACGACAAAGAGCTCAACGAGGAGCACAACCCATGGGAGGCCCGCCTGAACAAGTCGATAGATCTGCACAAGGGATGCTATGTCGGACAAGAAGTAATCGCACGCCTGAACACATACGAGAAGGTTGCGCGCCTCATGGTCGGACTGGAGTTTACGTCTGGCGCTTTGCCTACTGCTGACACCAAGCTCTACGCTGATGGCAATGAGATTGGAAACGTAACGTCTGCCGTATTCTCGCCGCGCCTCAACAAGAACATAGGCCTTGGTTACGTGCGCATGAAGTGGACTGCAGCTGGCGCAAAGCTTGAAGTAGGCACACATGGGTCTGGCGAAACTGCTACTGTCGCAGACTTGCCGTTCTAACAGACTTTTCTTGTGTAGCTGGGGCCTTCAGACTTAGTTTTTGTTTTTTAACTGTATCTGATAGAATCCTAACAACCTGAAACTATAGGGGTTTTTATGTCTGGATTAGTAGGCTCTGTCAAAGGCATGCAAGTTCTGAATGCCCTGAAGTCTACGAATTTTCGATGGCTGCTCGCGGGGTCCCTGTTGAGTTCCTTCGCGCGCTGGGGCGGTACTTTCGTTTTTGGCTGGCTGACGCTTGAACTAACTGGGTCTGCTGCCAAAACGGGTATCGTGCTGGCACTCAGGTCAGCCGGTTATCTTCTCTCTCCTATAGCCGGACTGATTGCTGATAGGTATGACAGGCGATACATCATGATGAGCACTGGCCTGCTTAGTATCTTATACGCGCTGGCATTGGCCATCCTGCTGGTTACTGACTCGCTCCAATTCTGGCACCTCCTGATCATTTCTTCCGTAAGCAGCCTCACTCAAGCATTCGATAATCCCATCCGAAAAACTATCGCCGCAGATGTGGTGGAGCCGAAATATCTAACCAGTTCTTACGCGCTAACTACAGTTGCAACCGATACTACCGCCGTAATCGGGCCAGTGATGGTTGCCACATTAGCCACCGTCATGGGCATGGGCGGAGTTGCCTGGGCAATGGTTGCCGTTTATTCATTCAACGTTTTTGCTCTTGGAATGATGAGATTGAAGACTGTATCACCCTCTGCAACAAAGGCATCACCAATCAAAAATCTATTCGAGGGCGGTAAGTACATATGGGGACATCAGGCTATTCTGGCCTTGATTGTGATGGCAATCATCATGAATGGGATGGGTGCGGCACAAGGCGTTATCATGCCCTTGTTTGCGAAAAATATCTTTGACGTAGGCAAAGTCGGTTTAGGGTGGCTTTTGTCTGCCGGGTCACTTGGCGGCCTGATCGGAGCCTTAATAGTTGTAGTTACCGGGAACCATAATCAACGAGCAAAGATCACCCTTGTCAGCACGACAGTAATGGGAATCTCACTCGCGATGTTTTCAATCGCTCCATCTTTTGGAATCGCCCTGGTTCTAGCGGGCTTCACGGGGATGAATAGCGCATTATTCTTAACCTTGGGGAATGCTTTGCTGCTGGAGTATTCGGACAGCAAGATGCGAGGAAGAGTGATGGGCGTTAGAGGCCTGTGCCTGGGCATAAGCCTGCCGGTCAGTCTGGCCGTGGGTTTCTTGTCCGAAGCGTTAACTCCACGGTCTGCAGGGGTCATGGTTGGTGTGACAGGAGTAACCCTCATGGTGATGGTTGCCTTATTTATGCCAGCTTTGCTTAAGCTCGAGCGAAAGAGCAGCGCAGTACACGACGAAGCGGAACAATCCACGGCAGCCGTTGCGAAAAGTTCAAGCTAAGTAGCCTTCTTCGTCCCGAGCGTAACCTCTTCGGAGTGCAGCTTGCCGGTCTCGGCAAACGCGCCCTGCTCAGGCTTGCCAGCCTTCAGGTCGTTGGTCAGCGTCTCCTGCATGATATAGCTACGGTACTTCTCCGCGACCCTCTGCACAGCAGCGCCGCCGTCGTAGGTTGTGACGATGTGGTCCTCGATTTCGAAGCCTGCGCTCTTGCGCATCGTTTGGATGCGGTGCACAAGCTCTCGCGCTATGCCCTCATCAACCAGTTCAGGCGTAAGTTTCGTATCCACAGCTACCAGCACATCACCGTCCGCAGACGTAGCGTAGCCGGGCTTGTCCACGAGGCTTACCAGGATATCAGACGCTTCCAGATCAAAGCCGTCCAGTTTTAGCTTGCCGCCCTGCTTGACGCCCGAGATGATTTCACGGGGGTCTGTCTTCTTGATCTGCTCGACGATTTTGCCAAGACGCTGTCCAAGTTTCGGGCCGAGCACAGGAAGGTTAGGTTTGACATCCACTGACGCCACGAGCGATTCATCATCTATAACGACAATTTCCTTAGCGTTCAGCTCTTCGAGCACCTGCGCAGTAACATTGGCAACGCGTCTCTTTGTGTCCGCATTGTTCGGCTTCACAAGCACTCTCGCCAGCGGCTGGCGTACTTTAATGTTCGCCTTGTTGCGCGCCGCGCGTCCCAATGACGCGAGAAGCATCGCCAGGCGTGTTGAGTGCAACGCCTCTTCATCGATCAATTCCTTGTTGGCAACAGGCCAATCCGAC
>SHYL01000005.1 GCA_009692825.1 Dehalococcoidia bacterium
TATAGGCTTCGTTCTAGCTCTTTTGCTTGGCGTAATTTGGCCTCCGCTGCGCAAGATAAGCCCTGATCTTCTTGAGTCTCAAGACAGTCAAGGGGCCGTTGGGGCGACTGCTTCAGGTTCAACCCAGGTAACCGCTGGACAAACAAAGGCGTAATAGCTAGCCTTACGAAACAATGCAACGGACATCTGTATCTAAATTCAAGCTGCCTAAGTCTTTTGCGGCCCTGCGCCATACGAACTACCGCTGGTTCTGGGCCAGTGCGGTCGGCCAGTCAGTTGCAATGGGGATGCAGCAGCTTACTGTGTCATGGCTCATCCTTGAGATAACAGATTCTCTGTCGCAATTCGGAATAGTCAGCTTTTTCCAAGGCGTCCCGATGCTCATCTTCATGCTCTTTGGCGGAGCGCTAGCTGACAAATTTGACCGACTGAAGCTGATGATTGCCAGCACTATGGCTACTACATTGATAGTTTGTTTGTTAGCGGTACTGACGGTAACCGACTATATACAGATTTGGCATATCTATGTTTCCGCCGCATTCCTCGGCGCTATCCAGGCGGTTAATACGCCTACACGTACGGCCGTTGTGGGAAACCTGGTGCCGCGTGAAGATTTAATGAATGCGGTCGCGCTTAATAACACACTTATGAATCTTGCCAGGATACTTGGACCGTCTGTTACAGGGTTTATTATCGAGTCCCTTGGAATTGGTCCGACGCTGTTTATGAACACTGGCTTTTACATAATGGGCATTTTGTTTTTGTTGCCGATCAGGGGTGTAAAAGTTGCACCCAGACAGCGAAAGACGACCGTCTTTAAGGATGTTGTCGATGGTGTAAAGTACACTAAATCCAATGCTCCTGCGTGGGCTATCGTGCTTATTGGATTCTCTGCCGGGTTATTTACATTTCCAATAGGTCAGATTGTTCCGGCTTTTGCCAAAGAAGAGATGCACCTAAGCGCCAGTGGGGCTGGCCTTCTCCAGATGGTCACCGGAATTGGGGCGCTCGTTGCAAGCCTCAGCGTCGCTACACTTGGAAACTATAAGCATAAGAACTGGCTCTTTATAGCCTCAGCATTCCTTTGCGCTATCCCTTTGTTCTTATTCGCGGTGATCCCGTGGTTCCCGCTATCGATGTTCTTCCTAGCACTCGTTGGCTTTGGGACCATGATTTTTTTGAATCTAGGCATCACTTTATTGCAGCTCCTGGTGCCTCCTGAGTATGCAGGCCGCGCATTAAGCTTATGGTTTGTAGGCGCAGCTTTTATCTTCCTGGGTGTGTTCCCTATCAGCGCGATCGGAGATATTACAGGCCTGCGCTGGTCGTTAGGCGGCAGCGCATTGATAGGTCTATTCTTTGCCATATGGCTTGGTTTGCTTTGGCCGCCGCTTAGAAACATGAGATCCGGGCTGGAGGTTCAGCAAAAAGCTTCAGCAGAGACTTCGCAATCTTCAGAGGCTTCCGCGTCCAAGCCAAAGTGATATAATTTTACAGACTGACCAGTCGGTCTGTAAAATATGAAAACACACGTAAATCAGGCTACCCAGGAGCGGATACTTCAAGCCGCTGGCGATGTATTTTCTCAGAAGGGCTATCACGGGGCGAACGTAGATGAAATCGTTCGCTTGTCGGAGACGTCCAAGGGCGGGATATATTTCCATTTCTCGAGCAAAGAGATCCTATTTTTTGCTGTTATGGACGGTCTTGCATCTCAACTGGTTGGCAAAGTTGATCGTGCCGTATCGCGCGAGAAGACACCTCTAGGCAAATGTGAGGTTGCCCTTGAGACTGTCCTCATGACTCTGGGTAACCACAAAAAGCTAGCTCGTCTCCTACTAGTGCAGGGCTACAGTATGGGCAAAGGCTTTGAGAACAAGCGCCGACAGATTTTCTCACGCTTTGCCGGACAGATTGAAGGTGTGCTTAATCAGGCGGTTAAAAGCGGTGATATACCTACACTAGATTCGAAGCTGGCCTCGTACGTATGGCTTGGCGCTATCAGTGAGGTCGTCATGCTGTGGTTGCAGTCACCGGATGCCCGGTCCCCCAAAGAAGCTTGCCCCTACATGAGAGATATGCTGCTCAGGAGCGTTGGATTTAAGGTGCCCGCAGCAACGAGGAGCAACTGATGTCATCCGTTAAAGTCGCGGCAAAAGATACGAACGCTGTCAAGAAAGACAAGCTTTCGTTATTTCTTGAGACGATCAAATTTGAGCACACGATATTTGCGTTGCCTTTCGCTTACATCGCCCTATTTTTAGTATCTGGCGGGTGGCCTAGCCTAAGTAACCTGGGTTGGGTCACTATCGCTATGGCAGGGGCTCGGACCTTTGGTATGGGTGTAAACCGCATTATTGATGCACGTATCGACGCGGCTAACCCGCGTACCGCTCAGCGTGCGCTGGCGTCTGGCAAGCTTTCGATGGTGGAAGGCATAGCCTTTGTAGCCGTTGCCTTTGCCGTATTTCTTATAGCCGTCTACCAATTGAGCGAATGGGCAGGTTACCTGTGGCCGCCCGTAATTTTCATGATGACTGTCTATCCATATTTCAAGCGTTTCACATGGCTTTGCCATCTGGGGCTTGGCCTGACTTATTTGATGGTGCCAAGCGGCGTATGGGTTGCAGTCGCAAACGAAATTTCGCTGTCATCAGTAGTGCTGTCTCTGGCTGCCATGTTCTGGGTTACTGGCTTTGATCTTATTTACGCTTGCCAGGATGTTGATGTGGACCGCAAACAGGGCCTTTACTCGTTTCCTTCGAAGTTTGGCATCGGTGCAGGACTTAATGCGGCGAAATTCATGCATATATTTACAGTGTCAGCTCTAGCGGTTGCGGGTGTTACGCTTGAGGCTGGCCCGCTATACTACCTGGGTGTAGCCGTTGCCGCCTCGATACTTTTCTACGAGCACACGCTGGTCTCACTTAAAGACCTTTCGAAACTAAACGCAGCCTTCTTCACAATGAATGGCATCATGAGCGTAGTATTCTTCATTTTTGTAGCGGCTGACGTTCTCATCAGGAGCAATTAAATGGCAAATTATGTCATAGCTATAACAGGCGCCAGCGGCGCGCCGTATGCAGTCCGGCTGTTGCAGGCACTGACCTCATCTGGTCACGGCGTGAAGTTGGTAGTGTCCGAGGCAGGGGAGAAGGTGCTTGCGATCGAGTGCAAACTTAAGCTTCGTGGCGGACTTGCCCACAAGGAAGGCCAGTGGAAACAGGCATTAGGGCTTCCTGAATCGAGCGATCACTTAGAGCTATTTAATGTTAACAATCATGCCGCGACGATTGCGAGTGGCTCATATAAAGTCGCGGGCATGTGCGTTATACCATGCAGCATGGGCTCATTAGGCCGCATCGCAAACGGCATGGCGAGTAACCTTATAGAGCGTGCCGCAGACGTGACACTGAAGGAGAAGAGGCCGCTCATACTGGTGCCTCGCGAAACGCCGCTGAATCGCGTGCATCTCAAAAATCTGCTGGCGGCTCATGAAGCGGGCGCGGAAATCGTTCCGGCGATGCCTGGGTTTTATCACAACCCTAAAAGTATCGACGATATCGTCGACATGCTGGTAAGTCGCGTCCTAGACCGCCTGGGTGTGGATAACGAACTTTACAGGAGATGGGGCGGTCCCCTACCTGAACACGCGGTGACAGAGATCGAATGAGCTTTAACGATCTGCAGTCCTATTTGAAAGCTATTGAGCTCAAGGGCGATCTTAAAAGGGTCAAAGTTGAAGTAGACCCTGAGCTGGAAATCGCTGAGATCGCACAGAGGGTGGTTTTGGAAGATGGCCCGGCCGTTCTTTTTGAAAACGTGAAAGGCGCGAAGTATCCGCTGGCTATCAATATCATGGGCAGTATGAGAAGGATCGAAACCGCGCTGGGGAGGCATCCGGCTGAGCTTGGCATGGAGCTTATAGAGACGATAGAGAAGCTTAACCCTCCATCCTTGAAGAATTTGTGGAGCTCACGGGGCAGGCTGATGAAGTTAATAGCAGCGCGTAAGAAAAGAGTTGGCAGCGGAATCTCGCAGGAAGAGATGGATAAGCCAGCGGACCTTACAAAACTGCCGATCATCAAGTGTTGGCCCGGTGATGGTGGACGATTCATCACTTTTCCTCTGGTGCTTACGTACGACCCTCTGAACGGGCGTAGCAACCTGGGGACATATCGTATGCAGATGTTTGACGCAGCAACTACCGGTATGCACTGGCAGATCCAGAAGGGCGGCGGATTTCATTATTTTCAGGCCGAAAAACTGGGTAAACCTTTAGAGGTTTCCGTAGCCATCGGCGGTGACCCTGCGCTGATGCTGTCTGCAATCATGCCGTTGCCTGAAGGCATTGAGGAGCTCATCTTCAGCGGAATCCTTCGCGGCAAACCCACAAGGCTTACGCGGGGCAAAACCGTGAATATGGATGTGCCTGCGAATGCCGAGTTTGTACTGGAAGGTGTAGTACACCCTAATGAACGCAGACTTGAAGGGCCGTTTGGCGACCATTTTGGGCACTATTCTGAAGCAGCCCAGTTCCCGGTATTTCACATCAATGCGATAACCCACCGCAAAAATCCTATTTATGTCGCCGCAGTTGTAGGCAAGCCGCCCCAGGAAGACAAAGCTATGGGCGATGCGGTGCAGGAGATCACACGTCCCGCGATCAGGCTGATACAGCCTGAGGTGAAAGACCTTTGGGCCTACTACCAGGCCGGGTTCCATAATTTCTTAGTGGTGGCAGTTGAGTCGCGCTATACCAAGGAGCCAATGAAATCGGCGCTTGCGCTTCTCGGAAACGGCCAACTCTCTTTAACTAAATGCGTTGTACTTGTAGACTCCACCGTAAGCGTACGTGATTTCAAGGCTGTATTACATGAGATTCGTCAGTATTTTGACCCTAAAGAAGATTTCCTTATGCTGCCCAAAGTTCCTCTGGATACCCTGGACTTCACAAGCTACAAGATGCACCTGGGAAGCAAGATGGTTATCGATGCCACACGGGCGGGTAAGCCACAGCGCAGCGTCAGGTATGGCTTGCACGTTGATCCGAAGCAGCTCGGGCCGGAGATCAAGCGGTGGCGTTTACTCGAAGATACGCTGCTTGTCGTGCAGGTGGCAGGCGATGCGAAATCTATAATTTCTAGGCTTGTAAAGTCGGAATCTTTATCAGGCGTAAGCATGGTCGCGGCAGTAAGCCCGGACGTACAGATCGATGACGAGACTAATCTGCTGTGGGGTATCTTTACGCGCTTTGATCCTGCGCGCGACATGGTTTTTACCGATATGCGCATGACTGAGGCAGCGCCTTTGTATTCCGGTGTGATGGGCATCGATGCTACGCATAAACAGGGCTATCCGGCACCGCTCGAAATGACCTCTGAAATAAAAGCGAAGGTGGACAAAAGATGGGGCCAGTACTGGAAGTAAGGGATATTCTTTTTTCTGACAGGACTTTAATACCTATCTGGGAGAAGGTAAAAGCGGGCGAGCGCCTGACTTTTGAAGACGGCATGAAGATGCTGACAACGGAGGACCTTCCGTCTCTAGGTAACATGGCGGACCATGTAAAGCAGAAGAAATCTGATAACTTTGCCTATTTCGTCATTAACAGGCAGGTAAATCCCACGAATCTTTGTGTGTTGTCATGCAAGTTTTGTGATTTTGCTAAGAAGAAAGGTGATGAGGGCGCCTATGAGATGACCATGGACCATATCTTGGGCATGCTTACGGAAGAGATGCACGAAGTGCATATCGTAGGAGGTCACCACCCTGACTGGCCATTCGAGCATTACCTTGAGATTGTCAAAACTATCCACGAGAAATTCCCGAACATGCAAATTAAGGCTTTCACTGCGGCTGAATTCGATTATTTTGAGAAGCGTTGGAAAGTTCCGGTAGCTGAGGCAATGGCCCGATTGAAGGAAGTGGGCCTCCGCGCATTACCAGGTGGTGGGGCTGAGGTCTTCTCCGATAGGGTCCGTAAGATCCTGTTCCCTGGCAAGGCTGGATATACTCGCTGGCTTGAGATCCATCGTACTGCTCACAAGATGGGCCTGCGCTCTAACGCAACTCTGCTTTACGGTCACATAGAGACGTTTGAAGAGCGCATCCGACACATGATTATGCTCAGGGAACTCCAGGATGAAACAGGTGGATTCTTTTCGTTCATACCTCTGGAGTATCAGATAGGCGATACACACCTTGTGCCCAGGCAGGCATCTGCTATCGATAACCTGCGCACGATTGCTACGTCACGCCTGATGCTGGATAACTTCCCGCATATCAAGGCATACTGGATAATGATGGGGGAGGAGTCCGCATCCATGGCCTTAAACTTCGGCGCGGATGATATGGATGGGACGATAGGCAAAGAGCTTATCGCTCATGCGGCCAAGGCTTCCAGCCCGGTCGGTCTGGCGAAGGAGCACCTTGTTCGATTAATAAGAGATGCCGGCAAGATTCCTGTAGAACGAGACGCACTTTATAACAAGATCAAGGTCTATGCCGATTAAAATTGGCTTAATGCCGTATCTGAATTCAGTGTTGTTCTATAGGGCAATGAAGCCCGATAAGTTCAACCTTGTTGCGCTGCCGCCGCGCGCTATGACGCAGGCCGCCGCTGAAGGCAAGCTGGACGCCGGCCCGATACCAGTCGTGGGAGGCATGGCGCTTGAGCGCGATTTCGAGCCGCTCGGCAATTTCTGCATCGCGACGAAGGATAAAGCGCGAAGCATTTTGCTTTTTTCCAGGGTAAGAATTGAGAAACTTGATGGTAAAAAAGTCGGCGTTACTGATGAGACATCCACGTCTGAACAGCTTTTGAAGGTATTGCTTACACACAAGTTCAACTTGAAGAATATCTCATATGTCTCGCTGGAATCGCCTAATGATGCTTATTTGCTTATTGGCGACGGCGCGCTTAAAAACAGGAGTGGAGTTCAGGGCTACCCATACATGTATGACCTCGGCGAGGTATGGAATAGCTGGAAAGGGCTTTCTTTTGTATTTGCCGTTTGGATCGTCAGAAAGAGCCTTCCGCAAGAGCAAAAAGACGCCATGAGTGCCGCTATTCGTGCCAGCCTGAACATGCCGCCTGACTATAAGCGATTCGGGACAGATAGACTGGGGTTGAACATGAATGATTCTGAAGTGCGTGAATATCTCGAAGGTTTCAATTTCGTAATGGGCGAACAGGAGTACAAGGCGTTAAAGCTATTCAAGAGCTACTTGCCGGTTTTGTCAGGTAATCCGCAGACGCAAAGTCCAAAAATTGTTCGATAGTCGTAGATAGGGGTAACCACCATGCTAAAAGAGATACGCGAAAAAGTCCTTAATCATCAGCGCATCACCAGAGAAGAAGGTATGTACTTGCTCCAGCAGGCGCCTCTCTTGGAGCTTGCGCCTCTTGCTAACAACTGGAGATACCACTACAACCCCGACAAAAACGTGACGTTTGTTGTGGACACTAACCTGAATTACACCAATGTCTGCGATGCGTACTGCACCTTCTGCGCGTTCTACAGGACAGAGAAGGATTCAGATGCCTACACGCATACCGTCGACGAGATGATGGACAAGATTGGGCAGGCGTATAGCAAAGGTGTTACCCGCATTCTTATGCAGGGCGGGCTAAATTCAAAGCTTCCGCTTGAATATTACGAGAACATGCTCAGGGAAGCCCACAAGCGTTTTCCCGACCTATCGGCTCACTTTTACTCCGCCCCTGAAGTGAAGAAAATGGCCCAGGTGTCGGGCCTATCTGTAAAGGACGTTTTGATCAGGCTGAAGGCAGCTGGATTGAAGAGTATCCCGGGTGGTGGCTCCGAAGTGCTTACGAACCGCGTGAAGTTCAAGGTAAGCCGCTTGTTCCCAAAGGGCCAAGTATCGGACTGGACGGAGGTTCACCGCGAGGCGCACAAGCTTGGCATATTCACCACAGCTACGATGATGTACGGACACCTTGAAGAAGACGAGGACATCATGGAGCACCTGGACGTGATAAGGGACCTTCAGGATGAGACTAAGGGGTTCGGTGCTTTCATTCCCTGGAGCTTCAAAAAGAACGATACAGCATTAGACAAGCGTATCAAGGAAGAGGCAGGCCCAAATAAATATCTTCGAATTATCGCCCTGTCCCGGATCTACCTGGATAACATAAAGCACATCCAGGGCTCGTGGTTCTCAGAGGGCAAGAAGACCGGACAGGTATCTCTTCATTTCGGCGCCGACGATTTTGGGGGCACCCTCTTTGATGAAAACGTAATGCTCGCCGCTGGCTTCTACAACAGGGTAACCGTAGATGAAGTCGTAACGCTCATACGTGAGTCAGGCTTCACGCCAGTAGAACGCACGACTGAGTACGAGATACTGCGTAAATTTGAACGACCTGAGGTTGTGAAGGCTTAAAATCAGCCTCTCGAGTTGAGGGGTAATATCTGGTGAGCTACAATACGGTCATTGAAAACTGCTTGAGCTTAAGGGGTTAAAAATGAAATTAGATGTACTTCTCATCGCCGGCGTCATGATTGCTGCTGCAATATGGTTCGCAATTGAACTGCCATATTACCTCAAGCCAGTTGTTGCAATTCCTTTGGTTGAAGTCTTAATGTTGTTTGTAGTAGCGATGGGCAAGGAAAAGACCGGAAACCATTCTTAGGCTTTCAGGATATCCAGCGGCGGTACCTTATCGATAAGGCCGCCTGCCGCAGCTCGAGTGTATAGCGCCTTCAGCGCCAGTTTTCCCTCTTCTCCGAGACTTACCGTATCGTCATTTACATACATGCGCACAAACTTACGGCACGTTTCCGTATCGATCCCGCGTCCGAACTGCAATGCATACTTGATGGCGTCGTTTTCATGGGCTCGTGCGTAAACGATACTCTCACGCAGCATCTTGGTCATTGCCTTAGCCGTTTTAGGACCTTCGGATCGCCTTACTACGTCCAAGCCCAGAGGGATCGGAAGGTTAGTATCCGCAAACCACTCTTCGCCGAGGTCAGCGATTTTCTTCAGTCCAGTATCTTTAAAAGTAATCTGGCCCTCGTGGATGATTACTCCAGCGTCTACAGACCCTTTTTTGATTTCATCGATTACCTTGTCGAAATCCAGGAAAACTGGGATGAACCCCTTGTGATAAATCTGCGTGAGCATGAACGAAGTAGTGAAGATACCTGGGATGCCAACCTTTTTGTCTTTAAGATTTTTCCCCTTGAAAGTCTTAGGTGCCAGAAGAATAGGACCATATTTACGACCCACTGACGCCCCGCAGTCCATGATTTGATACTTATCTGCAATCTTTGGATAGACCGCGGCAGAAATGGCAGTCACCGGCAGCTCACTCTTGAAAGCCATCTTGTTTAACGTCTGGATGTCCTTCATGTGATGATCGATTTTGTAGCCAGGCATACCAACTTTATTCTTGGCGATCGCATAAAACATGAATGCGTCGTCTGCATCCGGACTGTGGCCAATCAACAGGGGTTTATTTGCCGCATCCTTGGTTACTTTGGTCTTACTTTTCATCATTTTTCCTGAACCGTAAAATTTAGCGTCTATTCCAGCGTCTCATTTGCGTGCGCCATCCATCTCGTAAGCCATTCCTGAGATAAAATTCGTGAGCTTCTGTATTGCTCTTTTCTACTTCCAGGTCAATCGATCTTATCCCCAGCTCATCACATTTACCGAATAGGAATTGTAATGCCGCTGTCCCTATTCCTTGCCTGCGCATCCCTTTTCTCACATATAGCTCATCTAGGAGCACGGTGTATCCGCCAAACTCTATGCTGTAACCGTAGGTCATGATCATGTAGCCTGCGACTGCACTGCTCATCTGGAAGACCCAGGCATGCCCAAGCGATGTGTTGGCAAGCAGGTGCTCAAGCGCCTTGCTTGAGCGTTCCTTGTTGAACGGATAGCCCTCTTCTTCGTAAAAAACGGCCATCAGGCTATAAATCTCGTCGAGATGCTGCGCCTGCATCGGGACAAATTCTGGCTTAGCTGAAGTTGTCATATACTCATGCCTGAGAGTCCAACAGAGTTTACATCAGCAGCCCGCCCGAAACTAGAGACGATGTAGGGCAGGCATGATTTTTGGCGATACCAGCTCTGTGTGTTACAGTGACAATAGGGTAGGAATATGTTTACAGGAATAATTGAAGAAACAGGGAAGACCATCTCAATCGGAAGTGGAAAACTCAGCGTGGAGGCAGATCGAGTTTTAGAAGGTCTGGCTTTAGGCGATAGCGTGGCAATTAATGGCGCTTGTCTTACCGTGACGAGTATCAAGCGTAAAGAATTGACCTTTAACATGGTGCCGGAAACATTGAAGCGGACGAGCCTAGGCTCGTTGAAAAAAGGCTCGATTATTAATTTAGAGCGCGCCTTGCAACCCACAAGCCGTATGGGTGGACATATGGTGCAGGGACATGTTGAGGGCGTAGTCGTACTCACGGACGTTGAGCTGCAGAAGCTTGGAAAGAAGCTCTGGTTTAAGCCCTCCGCTAAGCTTATGAGATATATTGTTGAGAAGGGCTTTGTTTGCCTGGATGGGATCAGTCTTACAGTTGTGGACTGCCGTAAGGATGAGTTCTCCGTAGCGCTGATACCATATACACTTAAGAATACGAATCTGGGCTCCAAAAATTTGGGCGATAAGATTAATATCGAAACAGATATCTTTGCCAGGTATGTTGAAAAACTCAATGGTAAGAATAAATCAGGAGTAACCTGGAAACTTCTTGAAAATCATGGTTTTATTGAACGACCTAGCAGAGGACGGTAAATATGCCGCTTTCAACCATCGAACAAGGGCTTGAGGACCTCAAGCAAGGCAAGCTCATCATTATTGTTGACGATGAGGACCGTGAGAATGAGGGTGACCTCGCAGTACTCGCGGATAAGGTAACGCCTGAACATATCAGCTTTATGGCCAAGCACGGCAGGGGACTGATATGCATGCCTGTCATGGGTAAGAGGCTGGACGAACTCCTAATCCCGCTAATGGTCCAGGATAACACTGCCCGTAATAACACGGCCTTCACAGTATCGGTTGAAGCGAAACAGAACACTACAACCGGAATTTCTGCTTATGACCGTGCTGCGACAGTCAAGGAGATAATAGACCCCAAAACTCGTCCGGAAGACCTTCTGCGCCCAGGACACCTGTTCCCGATACGCGCTCGCGAAGGCGGCGTTCTTGTGAGGGCAGGGCAGACTGAGGCGATGGTAGACATGGCGAGACTTTCAGGAATGTACCCGGCTGGTGTGATTTGCGAAATCATGAAGGACGACGGTACGATGGCCAGAATGCCAGACCTTGAAATAATGGCAAAAGAGTTCGGGCTGAAAATTGTTAGTGTTGCTGACCTGATCGCTTATAGGCGAAGGCATGAGAAGCTTGTTGAGCGAGTGACCCAGGCAAAGCTTCCGACTGATTACGGTGATTTTACAGCTATCGTTTACAGGAGTGCCACCGATCCTGAACCTCACGTTGCGCTTGTGAAAGGCGACATCAGCGGAAATGAACCTGTGCTTGTGCGGGTACATAGCGAATGTCTCACGGGGGACGTGTTGCATAGCCTGAGATGTGATTGCGGTGAACAGCTTGCCCAGGCCATGGCGGCTATCGCCAAAGAAGGTAGAGGCATCCTACTGTACATGCGCCAGGAAGGGCGCGGCATGGGATTAGCCAGTAAGATCATGGCCTACGCTCTTCAGGATAAGGGTATGGATACCGTCGAAGCGAATGTCGCGCTTGGATTCGCCCCGGACCTAAGAGAGTATGGCATCGGCGCCCAAATATTAGTGGACCTTGGTGTAAGGAACATGAAGCTCCTTACCAACAACCCTAAAAAGGTAGTTGGTATTGAGGCACACGGCTTAAAGGTAGTCGAGCAAGTTCCTATCCAGGTCGTTGCAAACGTCTACAACAAGCGATATCTGCAGACCAAGCGCGATAAGATGGGCCACCTCATAGAAGGTAACTGAGCTACACCATCGTTAGGATGACAGCTGAAAAGTTCTCCTCTTTCTTAGCTACAAGAAAGACTCGCTGAATAGCTTGGTCAGGTTCCGCAGTCAGAATAATCGCAAGCTCATCATTGCTTATAAGGCTGGCCAATGAATGGGAAGCTAGCAGCACAATATCGCCATCCTGCATTTCATGTCTTTGAAGGTTTATATGGACATTGCCTGACGCTCCTATAGCGTCATCAATATCTATGACTCCACCATTAGTGGTTGAGGGCGTCACTCTACGGATCGTCTCTCCGCTGTATATGTACGCAAGGCTCGGGCCAGCCTGAGCTATATAAAGTTCAGTACCTGTTAGCGCTGCGCAGCTTATCCCTACCCGTGGAGTTTCGTTACGGTCATGTCCTGCGCCTAGCTTTAGTAATTGACTGTTTGTGGCGTTTAGTACCGAGGTTAGTGCCGCAGTTACCGAAGGGCCGCCGCGTTTGAACTCACCTTCGATATTTCTTATCACTTCGCCTGTTATCGGCTCAGGGTCTTTTGTATTAAAAGCATCTGCTATCGCATATAAAAAGCTTCTCTTAGCGGGGCCTGAATTTTTGAACATTCCTATCGATGAGCTTTTCTCCTGGGCAACGCCGTTGACGATATGAAATTGAGCGGTCCATGGGGTGGCCAAATCATTCCTCCAAACAAATATCACGGGCTTTGTAACTGATGATAACACCAAACGTCAACCGCTACCGAAAGAAAGGTTTTGTATTTATGGCATGTTATTCTTTTACGCTGTAATGCTATTTAGAGTTATTCTTGGTATACATCTGACTGCGATTGCCGCCTGGCTGGGCGGGATGTTGTTCTTTTTGCTTGTTTTAAGACCGGCATCAAAAAAAATGATCTATCCGGAAATTTCGAGAGGAATCGGGCGCATCTTCCAGGAAGTATCGGAAATCTCCCTGTGGGTTATTATTGGGTCAGGTCTTCTTCTTTCGCTAAATAGGCTGCTGCTTGCAAATATACAAGCGTCATATCTGGTAGTACTTGTCGTCAAAGTAGGGCTGGTTGTTTGGATAGTGCTTATTGCCATGAATGTGTGGGGTAGGGTTTCTAGGGCCAGGCCAGCAAGTGAGATCAAACCTTCGATTGCGAATCGCATATTACGCGTGGTGTGGTCTACCAATACCCAGCTTATTCTGGCAGTCGTCGTGATATTCCTAGCAGAGATATTGCGAGTAATCTACAACAGAAGTCTTTGATTTTGGCTCAAAATGAAATGAGGCTGATTATCAGCCTCATTTCATTTACCAGACTTAATAACTTAAGCAGGTTGTATTTCAGGATTCTTCTTCGGTACCGGTGGTGCGGCAGGATGTTTTGCCTGAGGCGTTTGCACCACGGTGGCAGGAGAAGCTGGAGTGGTAATTACTAGGTCTGGAAGCGCTTCTCCCCGGAATAATATCTCCAGATCTTCACCGTCCAGTGTTTCCCTTTGCATGAGGGCTTTGCTAAATCTGTGCAGAGTTTCCTTGTTTTCCGTTAGGATTCGCTGAGCTTGGTCATCTGCTGAATGAATGATACGCCTTATCTCAGCGTCGATCTCTTCGGCAATCTTTTCGCTGTAATCGCGCTGCTCACTTATCTCGCGTCCCAGGAAAACCATCCCTTCTTTGCGGCCGAACGTGCGTGGGCCAAGCGTTTCACTCATGCCGTACTCCGTAATCATGCTGCGTGCCATACGGGTAGCCTTGTCGAGGTCGTCGCTGGCGCCTGTAGTTGCCTCATTGAATGTCACAATTTCAGACGCTCTACCGCCAAGCGACACTGTAATTCTGGCTTTGAACTGTTTCTCTGAATATAGCGATCTGTCCTCGGTTGGAAGCATCATCGTATAGCCGCCCATCATGCCGCGGGCCACTATCGTTACTTTATGGACAGAATCTGCGCCCTCATTCCTGAGCGAATACGCCACAAGAGCGTGTCCAGCTTCATGGTAGGCTTTGATTTCCTTTTCGCGCTGGCTTGTGATGCGGCTCTTGCGCTCCGGTCCGGCTATGATTCTGTCAATCGCCTCTTCCATCTCAGGCATACCAATAGCCTTCTTGTTTCGGCGTGCAGCGAGCAGTGCCGCTTCGTTAACCAAGTTTGCCAGATCAGCTCCGCTGAATCCAGGGGTCTGCTTGGCAAGAGTCTCCAGGTTTATATCGGATTCCAGCGGCTTGCCTTTAGCGTGAACTTTCAGTATGTCTACTCTGCCCCGGATGTCTGGGCCGTCTAGCACGACACGGCGGTCAAATCGTCCGGGACGGAGTAAAGCTGGGTCCAGGATGTCGGGCCGGTTGGTTGCGGCAAGTACGATTACGTTGGTCGAGCTCTCAAAGCCGTCCATTTCTACGAGCATCTGATTGAGGGTCTGCTCTCGCTCGTCATGGCCGCCGCCGAGTCCGGCGCCTCTGTGCCTGCCTACCGCATCGATTTCATCAACAAAAACGATACACGGTGCATTACGCTTGGCTTGTTCAAATAAATCGCGCACGCGGGATGCGCCAACACCTACAAACATCTCTACGAATTCAGAACCACTTATAGAGAAGAACGGTACCCCGGCTTCACCAGCAACAGCCCTGCTTAATAGAGTTTTGCCGGTCCCGGGAGGGCCAACAAGCAATACTCCGCGCGGAATCCTGGCACCTATCGCGGAAAACTTTTCCGGATACTTCAGAAACTCCACGACTTCCTGGAGTTCCTGTTTGGCTTCGTCTACACCTGCCACATCAGCGAATGTAACGTTCTGTTTGCTGGCAACGAACATGCGAGCCTTACTTCTAGCAAAGTTCATCGCCTGGCTGTTCGTGCCCTGTGCCTGTCTCATGATGAAGAAGATGAGGCCCAGGAAGAAAATCAGAGGTAAAAAGTTGATTAGTATGCTAAATACAGTGCTCCATGAGCTGGCTACCTTGACCTCCACCGTCACAGCACCGGCAGCTTCAGGGCTAACCCCGGCATTAACCAACGTTGCGTATATGCTTACTCCCGACTCTTTCTTGGAGCGTACTGTCTCCCCGCTTTTAAGAAAGACTTTCAAATCGTCTTTGTCAACCACTATCTTCTGGACTTGGTTCTTTTGTACATCGGCTATGACTTCACTTATTTTGACCAAAGTCTCTTTGGAATAAGGTTTAAAAACGGTTACGAATATGGCTATTAAAGCCATCGATATGAGTAAATAGATGATTCCCTGGCGGATTGTTTTTTGTTTCATTTTATCCAACTTAATAGCGCTTGAGTTCTAACGAGACCGTAAAAGAAATTATAACAAACGTAGGCTTGCTTTACGTATGCTGAAGCCTAGTTCTTATAACGGCTACCGAGTGCCTTTATCCTTTATAACGTTAAGGTCCCTACTTATTTAATCATTAGTAATTACAGATTTATTTGTTCCTTCGGATTTCTTGAAAAACTACTACAATATTGATAACCAAAAGCAACGGAGGAAAACTTGAACAGTAAAACCTTAGTTGAAACCGCAAGCGAATACCTTCAGGAGCACAAGACAAAGAAGGGCGAGGCTACCTCAGCCCAGGAGTTGAACCGTTTTGTGCGGTGGTATGGCGGTAATAACCGTGCGGCCGCGCTTACACCGTTGGATATAGAAAAGTATGTTGAGTACTCCTCACGGTCCACGGGTGACCTGTCAGCAAAAATGGCGCCTGTTAAGAATTTCCTGAACCATCTTCACGAGTCAGGAATGACTCAGCAAAAATTAGCCGTTCATCTTAAGTACAAGCGCAGCGGTAGCAAGTCATCAGGCCCGCGCAAGGGTGCTAAGGGTGTTAACTACTTGACCAAGGAAGGTCATGAGAAACTTAAGGCTGAGCATGAAGAGCTTGTTAAGCAGCGCATCGACGTAGCGGACGACCTTAAGAAAGCTATGGCTGATAAAGACTTCAGAGAGAACGCCCCCTTAGATGCTGCTCGTGACAGGCAGGCGCACCTTGAGGCTCGCATCCGTGAGCTGGAAGTGATATTGAAAAGGGCAGAAGTAATGACCGACAACGGGAAAAATGCCACAGGTCGTGTCAGGCTTGGAAGCCGCGTATCTATAAAGGACCTTAGCGATAATGAAACGGTAGCCTATACATTGGTAAGCTCCTCTGAGGCTAACCTGCGTGAATCAAGGATTTCGGTAGATTCTCCGATAGGGAGCGCTATATATGACAAGCGCGCAGGTGAGCATATAGAAGTAAAAGCACCGGCTGGGATTCAGCGCTACGTAATTGAAAAGGTACAACCTTAGCTGAAATCTTCCAATTAATTCGGCTCAGGAGAATTTGATCCTAACTATTTTTTGTTGCTATAGTTTTGCACTTGGCATTTTTCGATCCGAAAAGTGTTCGTCAGGTGATGCTTGAGCAAGGTCAGGTTTTTTAATGAGCCATAATCCACAAGCTATTCCAGCCTCAACAAGCGCAAAATCTTCCAGAAAAGGCTGGATTCTTCTATTTTTAGCTATAACACTGACTCTTCCAGGGCTCTACCTTAGGCTTGCTGAGACGCTTGAAAATCCATTACCGCCTGCCACAGCAAGCGCACTTCTGCTTGGACTCACAATGGTCGGTGCCGCATTTTTGTTGGCATGGGCATCGGATGTTGCCCAGCTAGACGTCTCTAGGTCATTTGCCTTCGCTGTTCTTGCGGTAGTAGCTGTATTGCCGGAATATGCGGTAGACGCCTCGTTTGCTTACCGCGCTGCCAGTGACCCGATACAAGGCGAGTATGCGATAGCAAATATGACTGGAGCAAATCGTCTTCTCATAGGCATAGCGTGGCCTTTGATTCTTGGTCTTTTCTGGTTAGCGACTAATCGACGTAAATCAGGCTTTGAGATGGCGCGCACTAACACGATGGAGCTTGGATTCCTGGCGATGGCAAGCCTATTTGTTATTGTCATCGTGGTCAAGGGGATGATATTTCATTCGCCCGGATTTTTTGGCCGAATCGATTTAATAGATGCCGGAACGCTCGTTTCGATATATGTGGTTTATCTCCTGGCTAGTGCACGCCAGCCGCAGGAAGAACCTCATCTTTTTGGTCCTGCCGCGGCTATTGCCTCTTTAGGTAAATCGAAACGCCGTATTGGTGTGGTTGCTTTATTTTTGTTCTCCGGTACCGTAATCCTCCTTTCTGCAGATCCGTTTGCACAGAACCTTGTGAAAACAGGCGAAGCGTTTAATATCCCGCCTTTCGTTTTGGTTCAATGGCTAGCGCCAATAGCGTCAGAAGCGCCAGAAGTAGTCGTTGCGTCGATATTTGCATTGCGTAATGCCCCGCTTATAGCGCTGACGCTGCTGATTTCCTCTGAAGTCAACCAGTTCACACTTCTTATTGGTACGCTTCCCGTGGTCTACAGCGTTGGGTTGGGCAGGCCTGGAGCTCTCCCATTTGGCGAACTTCAGGTTACGGAGATATTCTTAACTGCAGCCCAATCGATTTTTGCAATCGTGTTATTGTCGAATCTTAAGTTTTCTCATAGGGGTGCGTGGGCGCTCTTTATTTTGTTTGCTGCCCAGCTGTCGCTATCTGAAGTTAAGCATTCGCATCAGGTATTTGGTGCCGCATACATTGTGCTTGCAGCGATATTGCTTCTTACAAACATCGACCGATTGAAGGGTAGTTTTATGCTGTTACCGGCAACTCTTAAGGAATTTCTCAGTCCAAAGGTCATGGTGATCACAGGGGCGCTGATTGGTACTGGGGTCCTTTTAACTCTGCTTTATTAGGCTTAAGTTGCAGCTATTTGGCAGTGAATGTGCCGCTTTTGCCGCCCGACTTACGTGCCAGATGGATTTCTCCGACAATCATTCGCCGATCGATCGCCTTACACATATCGTAAACCGTAAGCGCTGCGACAGAAACAGCCGTAAGCGCTTCCATCTCTACGCCCGTTTTATCCGTTGTGCGTACCGTTGAGGAAATATTGAGGGATGGGGGAGATTCTGCAAAATCGATTTCCACACTTATGTGAGTGATTGCAAGCGGGTGGCACATCGGGATTAGTTCTGCTGTTTTCTTAGCAGCCATAATGCCAGCTATGCGTGCAACGGTAATAACGTCCCCCTTTTCTATCCTGCCGCCTCTTATAGCGTCAAGGGTCGTCTTTTCCATAGTTATGCGTCCTCTGGCGGTGGCTTCGCGCATAGTGGACTGCTTTTCGGAAACGTCGACCATTTGCGCCTTCCCCTGCTCGTCGATATGGGAAAGCTTGTGGGATTGGTTGCTGTTTCCTACAGGTGTCATGTAATTCACATTTCTAGTCAGGGAGTGTTGGGATGCTCCGGGCAATGTAAAGCTGGTTTGGATTGCGGAATCTTCCTGTGATGAATTTACCTTGGAATAGGCTGCAGCCTGGGAGACTGCAACGCTATCTGCTTCCTCGTTTAACACATGTCCATTATGCCCGCGTATCCATTCCCAGCTTATGTTCCTATCGGCAACTACAGAATCCAGTTTTTTCCAGAGGTCTTTGTTTGCCTGGCGTTTCCAACCTTTAGTCATTGTGTTAACCAGGTATTGGCTGTCAGTATGAACCTGTACCGGAGCACCAGGCTGGACAACCTCGAGCCCCTTAATAGCTGCCGTTACTTCCATGCGATTGTTCGTGGTTGACCTTTCACCACCCTGTAACACAGTTTTCCCGCCGTCCTCTGTATGTAGGATTGCAGCCCAACCCCCTGGCCCTGGGTTGCCCTGACAAGCTCCGTCTGTGTAAATGTGAATCATGCTAATGCCTCGCCATTACTCTAACAGCGTTAAAAGTATGAGTCAAAGTATTACTACAGGTCTCCTATGGTCTAGGTGTATAATCTAGACGCTTGACGCTGGAGAGATTAAACGAAAACAAAATTTACTAGATTAAGCAACTTACACGTATTTAATTCCTCGACCGTAAGGTCGAGTTTGTATTTGTGGAAGTTTTCGCAATCTTTTTCTACGTGTCTGTAAGAAGGTGAGCCCCTTTGCTGGGTTCGATTAAAAATTTACTTATAGGCCACCCGCTGGCGACTTCGCGAAGCGAGGAAGAGCGGTTAAGCATCCCTCTTGCGATGGCGGTTCTTTCATCAGACGCTCTTTCCTCTGTGGCATACGCTACTGAAGAATTATTGCTGGTGCTGGTCCTTGCCGGCCCTATGGCCGTCCACTACTCACTTCCGATTGGCTTAGCAATCAGTTCATTGATTGCTATAGTGATCCTCTCCTATCACCAGGTCGTTAAGGTTTACTCATCTGGCGGAGGGACATACCTGGTAGCCAAAGAAAATCTGGGCGTTCCATTTGGATTGATGGCTGCTGCGGGTCTTTTAGTGGACTATGTTCTCACTGTTGCCGTTAGCGTAGCCGCGGGAGTTGCGGCGTTAACGGCAGCATTTCCAAAGCTCCATTCTGAAGGCATTTTGATCGGTCTGAGCTTTATTGTTTTCTTAACCATACTTAACCTCCGAGGCGTCCGGCAATCTGGCAAGTTCCTTTTCCTTCCGGTTTACGGCTTCATTTTTTCATTCGTGCTCATGATTGGAGTTGGGGTTTGGAGATACCTCGTAAATGGTGAGCCCGCTGTGCCCGTCAGCGGGACTTTGCCTGCCGCAGTTCACGGCCTTACACTTTTTCTTCTTTTAAGGGCATTTTCATCCGGAAGTACTGCCCTTACTGGTATTGAAGCGATTTCCAATGCGGTTCAAACTATGAAACCGCCAGAAGCGTCTAACGCTAGAAAAACTCTGCTCTTGCTAGGCGTGATCTCCGTATCCCTCTTTGTAGGAATTACTTTTCTGAGCTACAAATTCGCCATAATTCCTCAAGAAGGCAAGACCGTAGTATCTCAAGTAGCACAGGCCGCATTTGGTAACGGATTCGGATTCTACATAATCCAGATTTTCACAGCATTGATCTTATTGCTTGCCGCTAATACAGCATATGCGGATTTCCCAAGGGTATGCTCTAACTTAGGCAGAGACAGCTACCTGCCTCGCCAGCTCGCGAATTTGGGTGACCGGCTTGTATACAGCAACGGCATCATTGCGCTCGGCGTAATAGCCGGCCTTTTATTGACCGTTTTTAGCGGCAGTGTTCATAAGTTGATACCCCTTTATGCCATAGGAGTTTTTATCTGCTTCTCCCTTAACCAGGCAGGGATGGTCCGGCACTGGTATAGGGTGCGGGAAAAGGGGTGGGAAATAGGTCTTGTAATAAATGGTATTGGAGCCGTAGTAACGACCACTGTTTTCATGATTATTCTCGTTACTAAATTTACGTCTGGCGGCTGGCTGATCATGGTGGCAATACCGATCTTAATGATGGGCTTCCTTGGTATTAAGAGCCATTACACAGAGGTTAGTCTTGAGCTTTCACTGGACTCTCCTGGTGAGTCCTTTGAGCCGCATGACCATAGAGTGATTATTCCTATAGGCGCAGTACACAGAGCTGTAATCCCTGCGGTGCGCTATGCAAAATCCATTTCCAAGGATGTCACAGCAGTCTATGTCGCTTCTGACCCAGAAGCTGCCGGGCGCTTACGGGAGAGATGGGAGCGCATTGGGGCTGGGATACCTCTTGTGGTGATTCATTCCCCGTATCGGGTCGTTGTAAAACCGCTCATCGAGTATATCGACGCTGCCTCACATAGCACTGAAGATAGCTTAGTGACGGTTGTTCTCCCAGAGTTTATTCCGCACCAGTGGTGGCAGCACATTCTTCACAATCAGACTGCGCTTTTCATTAAGGCCGCCTTACTATTCAAGCGGAAAGTTGTAGTAACGAGTGTGCCGTTTCACCTTCGTAAATAAGATTTCTGGCTAAATATGAGGAACAAAACTCCTCTTTATAAATCAGATATTACCGTAGGAGTGGAAGAATCTTCTAGCTATCAGGAACTTCTTGATAAGGCACGAGAGATCTCTCGTGCCCGGTATGCAGCTTTCGTCAAATTAGATCGAAAGACTCTGCAGGCAAGAGTCGTTTACTTTTCCGGCGCTAATACCCAGGCTTTTCTCAAGGGAACGAGTGCCATACAAAAATCGCACCTAACTTTAAGATTCTGAACGTTGGATTCAGCGCTGAGGCAAATAAACTTACAAGGGCCGTTTACATCCGGGGCCTGATCGTTCAGGCTGGAGTCCAAGAACTCTCAGAGGACGTCACAGATAAGAGAGTTCTGTGGTTAGCACAGCAAATAGGCGGTTTACGCTATGGGATTATTTCCACTTTTTCTCCAAGGCCGTTTAGCGATTCTCAACGCTCTGCTGCCGATTCATTCGTAAAGCGCGTTCACCCTACTATCGAAAGGCTGAGTCGTGCTGAAAAGCTTTCTCTAAACATAAAAGAAATGGAAAGATCAAGAGATAGGCTGATAAATTCAGACCCTCTTTTGCGAATGGTGTCCCATCAGTTTTCGCAGCCTATGGTATATGACGGCATCACGATAGATCCGAAGTGACAAAGCGTGATGTTCAAAGGTGTTCGTGTGAATGTAACGGCGCATGAATATTACCTTCTTGCTTGCCTGATGTCTCACACGAATTCCGCGGTATCGACGGAAACCGTTGCTATGCAGGTCTGGGGTTACCCGGAAAGCACAGGAAACAAATTTGTAGATATAGCAGTCGCTAAACTCAAGAAAAACTTTGATGACGTCGACTGTACTGACATTATTCACCAGATAAAAAGCTACGGATACATCCTTCAGAAGCGAAATCTATGACGATTTCTGTAAGAACCGGTCTTGATTAGTTGCTTAAATAGAGGTCCTGACTTATAATTGCTTCGGTTTAGAACCTGGTTTAATACTAGTGTGCAAAATACTATATCTATTTACGAAGGGTTCTGCTACAATTCGTTCGTGAACCTTTCAAGGATTTTGCACCCCAGTTTTAACCCGGTCGGGGCCCCGAAAACAATCAATACATTGGATAAGCTATGCCTGATGAACTGAAAAATACCAATTCTGACTATGGCATTGAGCAAATTCAGGTACTCGAAGGCCTGGAGGCAGTACGTAAGCGTCCTGGAATGTACATCGGCTCAACAGACGAGCGTGGCTTACATCATCTGGTCTACGAAATCGTGGATAACAGTGTCGATGAAGCGCTCGCAGGCTACTGCACGCGCATTGAAATAACCATAGATAACGAAGCTCGCGTTAAGGTGACTGATAATGGGCGCGGCATTCCTGTAAGCAAGCACCCGACTACGGGGCGCTCAGGCGTTGAAACGGTACTGACAATACTCCACGCTGGCGGTAAATTCGGCGGCGGCGGATACAAGGTCTCCGGCGGTCTGCACGGCGTAGGTGCTTCGGTAGTTAATGCACTATCTACATGGTTGCGCGTTGAAGTAAAGCGCGAAGGCAAACTCTGGGCGCAGGAATATGAGCGTGGCAAGCCGAAAACAGAGCTTGTTAGTATTGGACCAGCTGAGGGCACCGGCACATCTATGATTTTCTTGGCCGATAAATCTATATTTGGCAAGCTCAACTATGATTTCAACACCCTCTCAGAGCGCTTCCGTGAGATGGCGTATCTCAATAAGAGTCTTGAAATATGCTTTAAAGACGAACGTTCTGACAAAGAGATAACCTTCTACTTTGAAGGCGGCGTTGCCAGTCTTGCGCAACAGCTAAATAAGACGCACAAGACCGTTCATCCCAAGCCAGTGTATATCGCCAAAGAGGTCGATGGCACAGGCATCGAAATTTCTCTGCAGTACAACGATAGCTACCAGGAACTGGTTATGTGCTTCGCCAACTGTATCAACACAGTGGATGGCGGCACACACCTGACAGGCTTTCGCAGCGGTCTTACCCGTGCGCTCAACGATTATGGCAGGCGCTACGGCCTTCTAAAGCAGGATGTATCGAACCTAAGTGGTGAAGACGTCCGTGAAGGTCTTGCTGCCGTCGTTAGTGTGAAACTTCGAGACCCGCAGTTTGAAGGCCAGACCAAGGGTAAGCTTGGCAATGCGGAGGTCAAAGGCCAGGTTGAAACCGCCGTTGGTGAAGGACTCTCACAATTTCTAGAAGAGCATCCGCAGGACGCTCGCTCGATTATCGATAAATGTATGACATCTGCGCGTGCCCGCGAGGCTGCGCGTAAGGCCCGTGACCTGGTCCTGCGCAAAGGTGCACTGGACGGCGGCGGCCTTCCCGGCAAGCTCGCCGACTGCTCGGAGCGCAACCCTGACCTTTGTGAAGTATTCATAGTAGAGGGTGAGTCTGCAGGCGGCAGCGCTAAGATGGGACGCGACCGTAAATTCCAGGCCGTCCTCCCGCTTCGAGGCAAGATTTTGAACGTTGAAAAAGCCCGTCCCGACAAGATGTTGATGCACGAAGAAATAAGAGCGCTCGTTACGGCACTGGGTGCTGGCATCGGCGGATTTATAGAGCCTGAAAAGAACGGCACCGCTGGCAAGGAAGCGCTCAGCAGCGGCATGGATCTTACAAAACTGAGATATAACCGCGTTATCATCATGACTGACGCAGACGTGGACGGGTCACACATCCGAACATTACTTTTAACTTTCTTCTACCGTTATATGAAAGACCTGGTAGAGAAATCACACTTGTACATCGCACAGCCTCCGCTTTACAGACTGCAATCCGGCAAAGATCACCGCTGGATATACAACGAAGGCGAAAAAGATGAAGCGATGCGCCAGGCCGTTTCCAAGGACCTCGTTGTTAAAGTAAGCGATTCGAAGGAAGACCTCGTCGGAAAGCGCCTGCAGCATATTCTCGGGACAAATGCTCTCAATAATGGCTATGTTAGGGACCTTGAAGGCCAGGGTGTAGACTTTGACATGGTTGCGAAGCTGTTTGACGCCGCTGGTGTTCAACCTGAGTGCGCCACGTTTGAGACCGATGCAGACCTTGAAAAATATCTTCTTTCTTTGAAGAGTGCCATAACGAAGAAAAAAGAAAAATATGACTTGCAGATAAGCAAGGACGAAAATGGCGCGATATCTGCTATAAGTCTGAACGGAACTATAGTTCCTAAGAAGACTGTTTTGACAGCGCTTGAAAATGCCAAGTTGGCCCTTATCTACGATACATATAAAGAGATGAAGGCATTCCAGGGCAAAAAATTCACGCTGGTTCGCAAAGACAAAGAAATCGGCACATCGGAAAGCTTGACGGATCTGGATGTCCAGATAATTAAGCTGGCCGGCTCGTCGGTGACGATCCAGCGCTATAAGGGTCTTGGTGAAATGAACCCCGAACAGCTTTGGGACACCACCATGAACCCGCAGTCCCGCACTCTACTCTGCGTGACGGCAGAAAATGCCATAGAGGCCGAGCGTACTTTCACCATGCTTATGGGTGAAGAAGTCGGCCCCCGTAAGACGTTTATTCAGACCCAGGCCAAGAACGTCAAGAACCTGGATATCTAACTAACTTTCTTTTTGGTCTCTAATCCAGGCTGAATGGCGAGTACTTGTCCGTTACCATTAGAAGCGCATATCCGCACACTCTTGCCCCCCACCTCATTACACCTTCAATAAAGGTAAATATTCCTTTTGGATATCTGCCCGTAAATAAAATGGCAAACCATGCGACAATCACTAGGATAATCGCTATAAGGATCAGGAAAATCAGGACTATGAAATGAGGGATTGCAAGTAACCATTTGACCAATGGAAGCCATCTGTTCAGCTCTTTAGCGTTTGGGTAATCGATCTCAAGATGAACAGATTGCTCTTCATCGACTGAAGGATATTCATCTCGCATCAGGAATAAGTAAACGTCAACCCTTTAGCTAAGCCTGTTTAAGGCAACCGCCAATCAAAAATGAATCTTGGGTACTTTTGTCGAAATAATATTAATAGCGCGATAGCTGCGATGACGCCCCAGCCAGCGGTCGATGTATACGTCGCGAGATGCCTAGAATTATCACCGTAGCTTACTCCGTAATTGGCGCCACTAATTAGGCTGAAAATAATCCATATCGGGATGATAGCGATAATCCTGAAAAACGACGACAGACCGTTAAGTTGTCGGTCCGGGTAATTAACACTAAAGCGAACAGGATAAGGTGTCGAAGGTGTTGCTTCAGTTGCCATTTTCAGTCCCTCCCATCACATCAACATTGCTTGAACAATGTTATGCCTTGTAATCGCTTTGAGTGACCATTACCAATCAGACTCTTGCCTAGTTCCTGAAAACCTGTAAAATTCTTACGTTACATTCGCAGTCGTTTAAGATGGACTGCGGAATCAACTGGAGGTTCTACGTTGCCTATACTTAAACTGCCCATGCCTATGCTCGCAGGTGGTGCGATTGCCGGGATATTCGGCGCCGCTATCGTTATGTCCATAGTCGCCGCCATAGTTAATGACATTAGCGTCGTTAAGCTAGTCGTTCTTGTTCTGGTTGGCATAGTAGGTGCGATGATTGCGTCTGTTGTTATAGGCGGCATCGTCCTGGCGATAATGTGGCCTGTGACTCAGGCTATATGGGGCGCTTCCAGAATGATGCTCAGGAAGAAAGGTTAAAGCAACATGGCTGTACGAACTCAGAGAAAGAACGTTACCAAGGACCGCGGTTCAAACCACGGAGCTATATCAAAGCGCAAGAGAAAGAATATTCTTCCCACGCTTCCCTGGCGCAGAGAAGAGCTTGGCATCGCAGAAGAACCCAAAGGTAAGAAAAAGTAAACTCTCTAACTGTTCTCCCCTATTAATTGCAGCTTAAAACCATTCTCGCGTCCTCTGTTCAGAAGCTAGCGTCAGCCGGAATAGATAACCCACAGCTGGAGGCTGAGCTTTTGGCTGCGGGAGTTTTGAAAACTACACGAGCAGACGTTATAGCTCGTGTTTCGTCTGAATTCGACCAGCTTCCACAATATAACGCCGCCCTCAACAGGCGTCTTCAGCGGGAGCCCATTCAGTACATTTTTGGTGAAGCATACTTTTTTGGGCTGTCTTTAACAGTTTCAAAGGACGTTCTGATTCCCCGGCCCGAGACCGAGTTGCTGGTGGACGAGACTCTCAGGATCCTTGATAAGGTTCCTCCCAGCAAAGAAGCCGTTGTAGTGGATGTTGGGACTGGAAGCGGCGCAATCGCGATAGCTATAGCTGCCAACAATAAGAAATGCCGAGTTTTTGCGATTGATTTAAGCCAGGCCGCAGTTAATGTTGCAAAACAAAATGTCGCCAGACATGCGCTAGACACTCGTATAACTGTCCTTCAGGGAGACCTAATTACTCCGTTAACGCAACGCCCGGACATCGTCATTGCAAATCTTCCATATGTAAAAGGGCGCTCGATTCCCGATTTGCAGCCTGAGCTGAGGTATGAGCCACTGACAGCGCTAGATGGTGGACCTGATGGTTTGGATGTCATTCGCCGATTGTGGAAACAGCTCACTGAGCGATTCGAAGGCAGCGGAGCGAGGGTGCTCATAGAGCACGAAGCAGATCAGGCAGAAGCTGTAGCAACTCTGGTGAATAGGCCGCTGCGGCAACTGAAAGACCTCGCTGGTTTAACCCGGGTTACAGTAGTTTATTTATAGTCTGATAGTTTCCGATTTAATGTCCACTTTGCCACTCCAATAAATAGTTGACCTAGTTTAAAACTGGTCAAAAAACTTCCGATTTTCTATTGACGTATTAAGCTAATTCCATATAATGAAGTACAAAACTAATCTAAAACTAGTTCTAAAATATTAATCTGAAAGGGGCTTACATGAAAGTTCGATTTGTTGAAATTACTACAGGCGAGGAGTTACTCCTGTCCAAATGCAACCACTGCAACACCGGCTTTGCAGTAGCAGCCATGAGCAAATCCTATAGCGGCATGATAGAGGCCAAGTGCTTTGACTGCGATAGCACACTAGATTTCTACACCTCACGCCAGGGAACCGACCGCAAGATATGGGTACTCGACCGCGTCGAGACTGAAAAGGGTCCGATCGCGAGTACAGCCGTTGCAGCTGCTCCGGTTGCCCAGTCTTCGAATGCCGGCGGCGTTAATCTTAGAGACTTGCGTTAACTGTTCTTTTAATAAACTCAAGGAGGCTTACTAAATATGAGAAATACTTATCAAGGCCTTAGAACACAACCAGAAGCTGTAAAAAAGGTCTCGCGCGCAAACTGGATGGGGCTTCTCGGTTCCGGATCGTTCTTTTTTGGCGTGGTATTGGCAACCATCACGGGTCTCTGGTGGCCAAATAATGGCGCCATGCTAGGCACGCTCGTACTACTTGGGCTCGCTGTTGGTGTGCTTAACATCACAGGTAAGGAAGTGGTTCCGTTCCTGGTATCTGCCATTGCTCTCGTAGTGATAGGCACTGCTAGCTTTGCCACAGGCTCTGGCGAAACGACAGGCGTATTTGGTCGTCTCGACAGCGTTTCCGTTGGTTTAGGCTCTAACCTAGACGACATCGTACGCAATCTGGCTATCTTCGTCGCCCCCGCAGCCATCCTAAATGCGCTCAGGGCTGCAATCGCACTTGCAAGGCCGGGCCAAGCCGATTAGCAACTAACTTAGGTTATCCTCTTCAGGCACGTCGGACTCCTCTCCTGGCGTGCCTTTGTTTTAAATCCTGTCTGCGGGGAATGATTACCTGGCTTTTGCCAGCTCATCCTTGAGGAAGTCGATCACCTTGACTGGGGCAGGGTTTATCCCGTTTAGGATAGCTAGGTAGTAGCTGGTGTAATCCCCAAGCTGGATCAGGTTAAGCATTTGCGCCAGCGGGCTTGCCCCTTTCGCGTCGAGGAGGGTCCCCTTGCCGCCGCTGAATGCGAGGACTTTCTTCGTAACGTCATACCTTACGAGCGTGCGCTTATTCAGCTTTGCAGACCTGAGCATGATGACCCGCATCGTGTTTTTAGACGCCCCATCAGGAAATTCATAGCCTACTATTGAATTGTGGTCCAGTTCAGGCAGGAGGTCATAGAATGCCCAGCCCTTAGAATTTTCGTTTATCTGGCCTTTGAATCTGCGCGCGGCGTTGCTAAGGAAGCCCGAACCATAGACCGCAACGATTTGCCCATGCAATTCCAGAGCAAGTTTTTTAGCCTGGTTCTTTGCGGAAGGAATTTCAGGGCTTAGCTCCTTATTCCCTTTTTGCAATAAAGAGACGGCCTCTGCAACATCTTTGCTTTTGTCCTTAATCAGTCGCAGTTTGCACACGATGGCTATGAGCGGCATGAAGCTATATCCTAGTGAAGTTCTAGGCTCGCCTATGTACTTGATTTGGAATACCGGCAGGCGTTTGTTCCTGGCAGCGGTTAGTAATTTACCGCCGGATGTTACGGCAGCAATCTTTGCCTTTACCGCGATAGCACGCTTGAAGCCGTCCAGTGTCTCCTCCGTGCCGCCACTGTAGCTGGACGCTATGAATAGGGTTTTGCTATTCACGTAAGGTGCGAGCCCATAGTCCCGCCATACAGATATTGGGGGGCTTTTCTCCAGTGAGGCTAAATCACTTAGAAGATCCCCTCCGATTGCAGATCCCCCCATGCCTTGAATTACGACACGGTCTACATTTGCGTACGAAGCGGGAATATTCCAATTGTTTGCCTCTACCCAGGCGTCTTTGCACTGCTGGCCAAGGCTCGCGATACGCTGATAGAGGCCGGACGTATCGAGCTTCTTATAAATCCTTGCGTCGTCTAAATCAACAAACTTCATGTATTTCCTTAAAGTCCGATATAGGACTTTATTTCAGATAGACACTCTTTCACACGTTTAGGACTTGAGGTTTCGCAATAGATTCTTACCAGCGGCTCAGTGCCCGAGAAACGCACCATACCCCACGAACCATCCTCCAGCATGTAGCGGACGCCTTCAAGGGTGTTCACTTCTTTGACCTTCACGCCACCAATTTTGCCGGGCGATACCTTTGCCTTCTGCATAACAGACTCTTTTTTCTTCGGGTCAAAAGGTACGTCCAGCCTATCGTAATAATGCGGTCCGACCTTCTTATACAGGTCGTTGAGAAGCTGCGAGGGACGTTTCTTTGTGCGCACCATAAGGTCCAGAAAATAGAGTGAGCTTAAAACGCCATCCCTTTCCGGTATGTGCCCTGCGAACCCGTAGCCGCCGCTCTCTTCACCACCGATAATCGCCCTTTCGCTCATCATCACCGGAGCTATGTATTTGAAGCCCACCGGGGTCTCTATCACGGGAACGTTGTAGATTTCGCCGAGGCGGTTAATCATGCTTGTCGTTGTAATTGATTTGACCATGGGTCCGCGCTCGCCGCGTACTTCGAGAACGTAGTATGCCAACAGGCCGTAAATTTGAAGCTGGGTTACGAATTCCCCTTTTTCGTCGACTACGCCCAGTCGGTCAGCATCTCCGTCCGTGGCGAGTCCTACGTCTGCGCCAGCGCGCCGGACAGCGGCCATGAGCTTACTCAGATTTATGGTTATTGGCTCTGGCTGTTTCATGCCCGGGAACGCGGGGTTGCGGGTGCCCTGTATCTCCGTGACCTTGGTTTTTCCGCGGATCAGATTTTTCAAGTAGCCCGCGCCTGCTCCGAACATCGGGTCTACGACAACGTGAAGGCCCGAGTTGCGAATCTTGTTTATATCGACCAGCTTGAGGATGTGCGGTATGTAATCGTCATCAGGGTCGATAATCTCCATAAGTCCCGATGCCTTGGAGTTTTCCAATGAGATTCTTTTGACCTGGCCTGTTTTTTGGGCAGCCGCAATTTTCGTCTCAAGCGCAGCGTTGATTTCAGGCGATGAGCTGCCTGCGTACTCGGGCTTGTATTTGAGCCCATTCCACTCTGGGGGGTTGTGGCTGGAAGTGATCACTATTCCGCCAGCGGCCTTGTGTGTGATGATGTTGTAACTGATGACCGGCGTAGGAGCGGCTTTATCGCATAGGTAGACCTTTATGCCAGCTGCAGTCAAAACCTCTACGACCGCTTCCGCGAATTCTTTCGATAGGAACCGCGTGTCGTAACCTATTACCAGTCCCTGTTTTCCCAGGTGGCGCTCATTTATGTACTGCGCGATTCCAGCGGCGGCATACCGTACGTTTTCAAATGTGAAGTCCTCCGCGATTATCGCACGCCAACCATCTGTTCCAAAATTGATCTCTGCAGGCATCAGCCACCCAGTTCTATAAGTATTTGTTTTATCTTCTAACAAATGTAACAGAGTCAGACTCAAGGTTGTGCCCGGGCCATAGGGCGATCCCATTTGCAAGCTTGTTGCCGTCGCCTATTACGGCGTCATCGGCAACGACTGAGCCACTTTTAACCCATACGTTATTGCCTATTTTCGCGTTGTTTCCAATCACGCAGTGGTTGAGGGTGGATTGATTGCCGACGCTGGTCTGCCGCCATAGCACGCAGTCCTCAAGGGCTGTATCCTCACCGATGTTACAGCCTGCGCCGATCACAACCGGCCCTGTGATGCGGGCCCTCGGGCCTATGGTACATCCCGCGCCGATCACTACAGGGCCTTGGATTTTTGCGGTGCGGTGTATCCTGGTTGTTTCATCGCTCCAGATACCGTCTTTACTTTTGCTCTGCATGTTCAAAGCTGCCTGGCCTTTAAGCATATCTCCGTGCAGCTTTAGATAGCTTTCTACAGTGCCCATATCTATCCAGTAGCCTTTGAGTGGAAAACCGTATAAGGATTCTCCGCCGAGCAGCAATTTCGGGAATAGGCCTTGTTCGAACATATGAAAAGTGCCGTAGGGTATTTGCTCCAGCACTTTTGGTTCCATTATGTATGTCCCGGCGTTGATATTGTTGCTCGTGACTGAATCCCACCCGGGTTTTTCTGTAAATTTACGTATTTTGTTGGCGGGACTGGTTTCGATTACGCCGTACTTTGTCGGATCCTCGACCGGCACCATGGCGATGCTGCAGACTGATTGTTTCTCTTTGTGCATCGCAGCCATTTCAGTGATATCCAGGTCCGTGTACACGTCGCCGTTCATCACGACGAATGTATCGTCCAGCAGGTGATGGAGTCTCTTTACCGCACCGCCTGTGCCCATGGGTGAGTCTTCGACTTCGTACGTAAGCTTGATTCCATAGTCTTTGCCGTCGCCGAAATGCTCTTTGATTCGGTGCGGAAGATAGCCCATCGCTAGTATGACTTCATCAATGTTGTGGTGCTTCAAATAAGAAAATGTGTGTTCGAGAAATGGTCGGTTCACTACGGGGACCATAGGTTTTGGGACATTGCACGTCAAAGGGCGGAGCCTGGTACCCTCACCGCCAACAAGAATGATAGCTTTCATGAGACCTCACGCCTTAGGATGCAATGATTTTAGCCGATACATTCCGATTTCGAATTTTGTGTACCTGGTGGCTATCTTGCCGGAGCCGCTCCTGCGGGCGCATCCGTTGGACGCATGATCTCGCCATCTAGGTTTATCTTTACCAGTTCGCCTGCGACATGAAGACCACTCGGAAGCTTGTTGGCCCATGTAGTGCCGAATTCGAATCGGTTTATAGTCATTTCGCCGTGGAAGCCGACGCGCTGGTTGCCGCGCGGATCGAGAATTTGCTCGCTAAGCGTAACGTCAAGCGAGACTTCTTTTGTGACATCGCGTATCGTGAGGTCACCCACCACGGCATACCTGCGGAAATTCAGGAGCACCACGCGCTTCGTTTTGAAAGTCAGGTGGGGGAATTTCGCAACGTCTAAGAATGCGGCGCCCTTCACTTCAGTATCGATGCGCTCACGCCCGACGGAGAAAGTGGCGGCGTCTATCTTTGCCTCAAGGTTGGAGTTTTCAGGCTTGGCCTCATCGAATTCCACGCTTACTTCAAACTTTCCGAATCCGCCCATCATGTTGGAAATCATGTTGTGCTTTACTGAAAAGCCAACCGTTGTGTGCGTTGCGTCTAGCGTCCATTTTGTGGTCGCTTTTGGCGCAGGTGTGCTTACCATAAGGCCTCCTAAATATTTGCTAAGTGGATGCTATTCTAATGGGATTAAGCTTTATGACATTGTCCTTGGTGAAATCTTGACGTTTGCCCAGCTCGGCGTGTCCATCATCTCTGCCCAGCGGTCATAGAACGCACGCTGGTTCGTCTCACTAGTAGAGCCTGATAACACGCCCGGCGCTAGCTCGCTCTTGCGCTCGTGCCCGAGCCCCATCGTTTGGTGGATGACGTATTTCTGAGCGTTTCCGCTGTGGGCGCTGCCTGTGCACTGTATCCAGTTATTCATATCGTCTTGTTCGAAGCCCCCAGCTGGCCCGAAGCTCAAAGTGAGATTCCGGTGCATTATCTCTTTTATTTCTTTCGGAGCTGCTTTATCCACGATGCTCCACGTCCACAGCTCCATCTTTTCCGGCCCGCGAGGGTGCCACAATCGCACGAGCGGCGCGCTGTGCCAAGTAAAGTTTGGGAACATGGTTGCGACGTTTACGCCGCCTTGTTTTGCCTTCTGCACGCCAAGACGTTTCTCCAACTCCGGGTAGTTCTGTTCGTAGTAATCCGCCATCTGCGGTCTCCAGCCGCTCATCGGGGCCGACTTCGGGTCTGCGCCGACGTATGCGCTGAGGATGCCGTGTCCGTTGCCAGGCGCTGACGACACCCTGTCGGGATTTGGGTTGAAGCCCATACGGCGGTAGGTGCCTGTCACGCCCGCTGATATAGCTGAGCCGTGTGTCGTGGCTACGTGGTACGTGTCGCCGCAGAAGTTGTCCGCGCCGAACTTCCAGTTCGCATTCAGGACCTGCCTGTGCACCCCGCCGATTGCCATCGCGCCGCCCTCACGTCTGTCCACCAGGAAGTCCAGATAGTATGCCGCGTCGCCTATGTAATCTCTTAATGACGGCGCACTTTTATCCCACGTTGCGAATATCAGCTCCTTGTATGTGCCGATCTGTCCGGCCTCGACGAGCCCCCACTGTGAGCGGTCGAGCTCTTCAAAATATGCTTCCTTATATCCTGGCACGCCTACCAGCTTGCCGTCCGTGGCGAATGTCCAGCCGTGGTATGTGCACATGAATGATGGCGCGTTGCCGTAGTCCGCGCGGCAGATGCGGTTGCCCCTGTGGCGGCACATGTTTAAGAAAGCGTGTAGCTTGCCTTTGCCGTCCCTAACTAGGAGTATCGGATCCTCGCCCATGTAGTTGGCCATGAAGTCGTTAGGATTTTGCACCATAGTTTCGTGTCCTATGAATAGCCAGCATCTGCCGAAAACCTGCTCTAACTCCTGCTGATAGAGCTCTGGGTCGGCGAATATCTTTCGGTTGACGTAGCCGTGTGTGGTGTCTACGAGACTGCGGACTTTAGTTGTCATGTGTGAGCCCCTCCTCGAGTAGTTTCACAGAGTTTAACCTCAACAACAGGTGTTATTCAAGACTATGACTTTAGCGTTTGGACTGCCAGCGTAAAATATGAAAGTCTTATATGCCAGATGTAATAACAGACCTCAAAAGAATAGAAGAAGTGCTGAGCCGCGGTGTCGTCGAGGTTATCGACGCCGCCGAGATGCGCAAGCTGCTTTCGTCGGGCAAGCCTCTGCGCCTGAAGATGGGCTTCGACCCCAGCAGGCCTGACCTGCATCTGGGACATGTCGTCGGACTGAAGAAGCTCCGTCAGTTCCAGGAGCTTGGCCATCAACTTGTGCTTATCGTCGGCGACTGGACAGCCCAGATAGGCGACCCCAGCGGCCAGTCTGACACGCGCCAGGTGCTAACCGCTGAAGAGGTGCGCAAGAACGCAGAAACGTATATGGAACAGTTTTTCCGTATCGTGGATAGGGATAGGACGCAGGCTGTCTGGCAGAGCGAATGGTTCGGCAAGTTCACCCTTACGGAAGTCATTCACCTCACGCGGCGCTTTACGGTCGCGCAGATGCTCGCCCGCGATGATTTCGCCAAGCGCTACGATGCGAATAGACCTATATCTGTAACAGAGCTTTTATATCCTATGCTGCAGGCATACGATTCCGTCCAGGTGCGTGCCGATGTTGAATTCGGCGGCACTGACCAGAAGTTTAATCTTCTGCTTGGCCGCGAGCTCCAGCAGATGGTAGGCCAGCGCCCTCAGCAGGTGGTTACTATGCCCATCATCCCCGGCACCGACGGCGTGCGCAAGATGAGCAAAAGCCTGGGCAACTATATAGGCGTCACGGAGCCCGCCAACGATATGTTTGGCAAGGTGATGTCCATACCCGACAGCCTCGTTCCGCTTTATTACGAGGTGCTGTCTGATGTTTCATTCGACGAACTCATTTCTATAAAATCCCAAATTAACGCGGGTAATGCCAACCCTATGGATATGAAAAAGCGTCTCGCTACCGATATCGTGCGCCAGTTCCACGGCGCAGACGGCGCGAGCGCCGCGCGTGATCACTTCGAGCGAGTGGTCCAGCGCAAAGAGACGCCAGATGATGTGCCTAACGTAACGGTGTCTTTGCAGAAATTGGCGGAAGCCGCTAAGAAAGCTTACTCGCCGACTGGCTCGATTGTGTCGCTTGCAGACCTGCTTGTAGAGACGAAGCTTGCGTCCAGCAAGAGCGAGGCCAAGCGCCTGATAACCGCGAAAGCGGTGGAAGTGGACGGCACCATCGCCACTGAAGAGATGATGCTGGTCAAAGACGGCAGCGTCTTGCGCGTGGGCAAACGACGATTCGCGAAAATAGTTAATGGTTAAGCTTCACCGACTACCTTCTTGGTACTCTCGCCACCGCCGTCTTCAAATCCTGCTCCCACTCCTCCGCATCGTATTGAGCCGGCACCTTATTCTGTTTCAGGTACGCCAGCATCTCCCACATGCTTACGCCAGCCTCTGCAGCTGCCTTGGAAGCGCTAAGTTTGCCCTCGGCGTAGGCGTTCGCGAAATGCTGCAGCTTCCAGTCTCTGGTCGCCTTAAGTAGGAGCTTTCGTATCGTCGTTGAACGGTCGGTCTGCTCGTTGCCCTCTATCAGCTCCAGGTCTTTAATCAGGTTTTCCGGAAGCCTTGAGCCTACCATTTGCTCTTTCATCGTCTCGTTCCTTTCTGAGATCAAACCATGGATGGTTTTAGCTCACCATGTTCTGTGCGTAAGCATCCCAGCCACTACGCTCGGGCTGAGCCATGTGATATCCGCAAGCCTGACCACCAAATCCTCGAACGCTTCAAGACGTATCCTGTTCGTGGCAAGCGCCTCGGTTATTACGCCTGGCATCCCGACACATTGCACTCCCATCGCTCGGGCCATCCCCCTTACCTCTTTGTCGTCGGCAATCAATCGCTGTCTTTTATCTTTGGCGAGCGCCAGCGCTTCCGCTTCACTTCGGTGCAGCCCTGTCGACCTCGCTAGTTGTTCTGCGAGGTCCTGCTCACCCCGGGACAGACGCACCATCTGCAGCCAGCCTCCGTCCAGGGCTGACCTGATATAGCTCACTTCTTTTGCGCTCACTTCTACACCACGTTTGATGACCCACTCAAAGCTCGCAGGCCCGATTATCAACGGCCCGGTTACCTCTCTGAGTAAATAAAGGCAGTCCAACTTTGCGGCAGTTATTAAAGAAGTCGAATCGGCTACGGCCATGTTTGACGTTCTGTTGTTAACATATGCATCTAATGTTATCAGACTTTTATATTTTGTACCTCATTCGTGTGTTACGTTTGCTCCTATGCCCAAAACTACATATTGTGATATAATTCACATGTAGAAATCCTACAATCTTTTCACTATATCAATATTCCTAAGGAGCCCAATATTATGAACCTGCGCATTCCCGGTCCCACGCCTTTACCTGATGAGGTACTGCAAGCATCCGGCAAGCAGATGGTCGACCACCGCGGACCGGAATTCAAAGCCATGTTTGACCGCATTACGTCTGGCCTCAAAGAGATGTTCCAGACCAAGAATGACGTCCTGATCCTCTCATCCTCCGGCACAGGCAGCATGGAAGCTGCCATCGCCAACACACTTTCACCTGGCGACCGTGTTCTGGCCGTATCCATCGGCGAGTTCGGCGAGCGATTTGCAGCTATCGCCACTGCCTTCGGCGCCAACGTCACCAAACTGAACTTCGCGATGGGCACACACGCCACACCTGAAGGCGTCCGCGAAGCACTTGTCAAGGATCCGTCATACAAAGCGGTACTCATCACACATAACGAGACCTCCACGGGTATCACGAACGACCTCGGCCCTATCGCCGCAGTCGTTAAGGGCGAGTTCAATAAGCTTTTCCTTGTCGATGGCATCAGTAGCGTCGGCTCCATCGAATGCAAGACTGACGAGTGGAAGCTCGACGTAGTTCTCAGCGGCTCGCAGAAGGGCTGGATGGCTGCACCAGGTCTCGCGTTCGTAGCCATGAGCCCCACAGCATGGGAAGCGAACAAGACTTCCAAGATGCCGAAATATTACTTTGACCTTGCCAAGGCTAAGATCTCAGCCGATGCTAAAGAGACGCCATGGACCCCGGCGATGTCGGTCTTCTACGCTCTGGACAAGGGCGTCGAAATCCTCAAACGCGAGGGTTACCAGAATGTCTACAAGAGACACGCCGACCTGTCTGCAAGGACGCGCAACGGTCTCAAGGCTCTTGGCCTGAAGATGGTCGCGACTGAAGACAAGTACGCCTCAAACACCGTTACGGCTGTTTATCTGCCGGAAGGCATCGAGGATGGCGCGCTTCGCAAGCACATCCAGAGCAAGTACCAGGTAGTACTAGCTGGTGGACGCGGCGCGCTGACAGGCAAGGTCTTCCGCATAGGTCACCTCGGTTACGTCACTGCAAAAGACATTGATGAATGCATCGAAGCAGTGCGCGGCAGCCTCATAGACCTGGGCGTTAAGCTCCCTGTCAATATCAAATAAAAATCAAGCACAGTAAAGGAATGCCCTAATGCCAAGATGGAAGATTCTGGTCAGCGACCGCATTGCTAAAGAAGGTCTCGATATGCTCACGCCTAAAGCAGACGTGGATGTCAAGACGGGACTGCCGCCTGAGGAGCTGGGCAAGATAATCGGCGACTACGACGCCCTTATCGTGCGCAGTGAGACGCAGGTGACCGCGGACATCATCAACAAGGGTAAAAACCTACAGGTGATAGGCCGCGCAGGTGTCGGCGTGGACAACATTGACGTTGATGCCGCTACCAGGCAGGGCATCACTGTTGTCAATGCGCCTACTGGCAACACGATCGCTGCCACAGAGCATACGATGGCGCTGATCCTAGCCATGTCCCGCTTCGTAGCGCAGGCAGACGCGAGCATGCGCAAAGGTGAGTGGAACCGCGCAGCCTTCACGGGCACTGAAATCCGCGGCAAGACGCTGGGTATTATCGGTCTTGGCAAAGTCGGCATCGAAGTCGCGCGCAGGGCGAGGGCGTTCGAAATGAACATCATTGCCCACGATCCCTATGTTTCCCAGGACCATGCCACGGTCATCGGCGCAAAGCTGGTCACAATGGAAGAACTGCTCAAAGAATCTGATTACATTACCGTCCACGTCCCCCTCACATCTTCCACTACAGGCCTCATCGGCGCCAAAGAGCTGGCGACCTGCAAGAAAACTGTACGAATCATCAATGTGGCCAGGGGCGGCGTTATAGATGAACAGGCTCTCTACGACGCGGCTGAAGCAGGCAAGATTGCAGGCGCTGCCGTAGACGTCTTTTCAAAGGAGCCCGCCAAAGACAACATTCTCGCCAAGAGCAGCAAAATCATCGTTACTCCTCACCTGGGCGCTTCCACCGCTGAAGCCCAGACAGGCGTTGCGATTGAAGTTGCGGCCCAATTCCTTGCCATGATGGAAGGCAACCCCGCACGATACGCTGTCAACGCGCCCATGATTATGCCTGAGGCGCTCGGTGCCCTCTCACCGTTTGTAGACGTATGCGTGAAAGCAGGCAGCATCGCCATGCAGATGTGCGAAGGCCAGCCTGACCTGATAAAGATTACCTACACGGGCGAAATCGCCAAGTACGACACGACCCTGCTCAAGCCAGCGGTCATACGCGGCATACTCGGCAACTCCAGTGACATACGTGTGAATGTGATCAACGTGAACCAGGTCGTGCAGGCACGCGGTTACAAGATAGTGGAGCAGAAAGAGACCGAGTCAGACCATTACACAAGCATGATCGCAGTCGAGCTGACCACCAGTAGGAAGACTGTGATGGTAGCCGGGACGAGCACTCGCGGCGAGACTCATATCGTTCGCCTGGATGAATACTGGTTGGACCTCACTGCACCCGGTGGATATATTCTCCTGATCCGCCATACAGATAGGCCCGGAATGATTGGAGCCGTCGGTACTGAGACCGGAAAACAGAATGCAAACATCAGCTTCATGGAAGTCGGCCGTCTGTCTCCTAAAGGCAGGGCAATCATGGCTGTAGGGCTGGATGATGCACTTCCGGAAGCCGCTCTCAAAGGCATACGTGCCATCCCAGGGATTACTGAAGCTACAGTCGTCAAAGTCTAGTGGTTTTCAGTACAAATTTTGCTCTGAAATCACGCTTGAGCTATACTCTGTTGGCGAAAGTCTAGTCCGATAGTCAACAAACCTTACCCTAAGAGGAACACGAATGGTACAGGCCAACCCTAAGCCTAAAGAACAGGCAGTTATCCCGATAATCACCGCCGAATTCGACGAGATGGAAGGCGAAATCAAGAAATTCCGTGCTGGAGAAACGGATGCGGCGAAATTCCGCTCGTTCCGCCTGAAGCGCGGCACCTACGGCCAGCGCCAGCCGGATAACCAGATGATGCGCGTGAAGCTCCCGTACGGTCGTGTGACCGCTACACAGCTCGAAGCCCTTGGCAAGATAGCCACGGAGCACGCGCCGTTTAAGCGTGGGCACTTCACCACCCGTGAAAATATTCAATACCACTTCCTGAACCTGGACAATGTTCCTGAGATTCTCAGAACGCTTGGTGATGCTGGCCTCTCCACACGAGAAGCATGCGGTAACACCGTCCGCAACGTTACGGGATGCCCGATGTCCGGCATCTGTGGCAAAGAGCCGTTTGACGTTACGCCGTACACATCGGCGTTCGTCCGCTATTTCGTACGCCAGGATTTCGATCAGGACATGCCCCGCAAGTTCAAGACCGCCTTCTCAGGCTGCCTCGAAGACTGTGCCATCACAGGCATGCACGACCTCGGCTTCATACCTGTTATTAAGGTAGAAAATGGCGTCGAAAGAAAAGGCTTCAAGATGGTCGCCGGCGGCGGCCTTTCCATCATGGCCAGGATCGCCCCAACGGTGCGCGAGTTTGTGCCTGTCGAGGAATACCTGAAGGTCAGCGAAGCCATTATCCGTATCTTTAACCAGTCTGACGAGCTGCGCAAGAACAAGATGAAAGCTCGCATCAAGGTTCTTATAGACCGCATCGGTATTGAGAAGTTCCGCCTAATGGTCGACGAAGAGCTCAAGAAGGACTGGGCGAAGAAAGACTTCTCGCCTGAACCATGGATGTTCCACGATGACCATGACAAGATGATCAAGCCTAAACCTGCCCCCGGGACGTATTCACGTGCCAACGGCAGTGTAGATTATGTGAAATGGTATGCGTCTAATGTCTCTCCGCAGAAGCAGGAAGGCTACAGCGCTGTTTACGTCACGCTTCCGCTTGGAGACGTGCTTGCGGAGCAGTTCAATGGCCTTGCGAAGATTGCGCGAGACTTCGGCAACGGCATCGCTAAGATAACGCCTCACCAGGATATGGTTTATACGTTTGTGCGCAACGAGTATCTTTACGATGTTTGGAAGGCGCTAGTTGAATTAGGGTTGGCCGATGATGGCGCGAACGAAATTACTGACATCACGTCATGCCCCGGCACGGAAAGCTGCTCCTTGGCGATCGCTTCTTCACGCGGCCTTGCGGCTGCGCTTAGAGAGACGCTCGTTAAGATGCAGATTGAGGATCCACTCATTCGCGAGATGCGCATAAAGATAAGCGGCTGCCCTGACTCATGCGGTCAGCACTATATCGGCGACCTTGGTTTCCAGGGCGCGTCATATAAGAGTGAGAGCGGCCACCATGTCCCGGCCTTCGAGGTATACATTGGTGGATACTTCAAGGATGGACTGCGATATGGCAACCGGCTTGCTACTAAGCTTGCCGCAAAACGCGCTCCTGAAGGTGTGAAAGCGATTCTGAGTTTCTATCAGACTAACCGCAAAGATGGAGAGCGCTTTAGGGATTTCGTTGACCGTGTTACTCCACAGGCCTTTGAAGACCTGGTCGGAAAATTCAAGGCGATCGGTGCTCTAGGGCCCACGACGATTGACCTGCACATGGATTGGGGAAAGACTGTTCTTTACAAGGTTGAGCGTGGTGAGGGTGAGTGCGCAGTTTAGCTTAGTTATTAAATAATCGTTCGTGACATGCCGTCCCGACTAGGGGCGGCATGTTTATTTCCTGACGCTTCCCTTCTTTAAGGTGTTTTACACACTGCAAACCGAAAATCACGGAAAGTAATTTCACTTTCAGGAGGGGATATGAAACCCCATAAGGCGAATCTTATAAAGAGAGCGATATTTAACAGCAAATCGCTGTTTTTGTTGATGGCATCTGTAATGTTGCTCACGGTGGTATGTACTCCATCTTATGCAAGCACATATCCCGGCAATCAGGTGGAAAGCGATACCGCTGCCGCCTCGTAGGTTAAAGACGCAAGGCCAGCTAATCAGACTTACCAGTGGAATGGAAAAGTCGTAGTTACTGAGATTGAGGGACGGCACTTTGAGTTTGTTAGAGAGTGTGATACTTGGGCACTGTTGACCAAATTGGATGAAGTCGCAAAGGAACTTGAAGCCAATATTGGTAATAAAGTAGTTATCTGGGGCAAAGTTTACACAGAGCCCACAACGTTGATGCGGCCAACCATCATGGTAGACGCAGTGTACGGCCCTAACGACTCTATGCCGCTGACGCTCGTGGCCATACCTGAATATCCATGCAAGGGCAAGCCTGAGCCTGTTTCTCCAGTTCCACCCGTAAGGGACCTCGTTACGATTGGCTTCTCACAGCTGGCAGCTAGAGGTAATCTCGTATGGGAAAATGGAAAAGCCTGTCTGGTAACTCCTCAGGGAAGAATACATCTGAGCATTCCACTTACAAATAATCCAGCACCTAGTTCTCCTTCAGCTGACGGCAGCACAACCAATGCAAATATGGACGTGGTTGCCACAGGCAAATGGAAAGTTGATAGCTCTCTGTTGAGCATCGCTGCTCTGAGCGTCAGGTCGTGGCCGGTAGGCGTACTGATTGGCAAAACTTGTGCAGGAACCATATCTGCCGACAAGTTGGCCGAAGGCGAAGCGGCAGCCCGCGAAACCCTCGTTTGGGCCAGCGACCAGGCTTACCTGAAAACAGAATCAGGACCCATAAGGATTAGCTTTGAAACCAATAACGACCTTGCGGCTACTTGTGGATTGAGCGATGCATTCGTAGTCGGCAGATGGAAGGTAAGCGAATCGGGTCTTTACATGTCCGTTCGCAACGTAGGAAATATGCAGCCTGACCGCAAGCCTACCCTAACTCCTCAGCCGCCTCCTTCAAGGCCTACGCTTCTGCCTGGCGAGATTGCCTCAATAGGTATACTCGTTTGGAATAACGAGCGTTCATCCTTGGAGACGTCCTCTGGGAAAATATACCTGAAGATTCCGAGTGACCAGCAAGCTGCGTTAGCGGAGTTGCAGGGGTCAGCAAACACGCCGGACGATGAGAAGCCCACGCCGATGCGCCTGAGGGTGCTGGCCGTTGGCACTTGGGGCGGCAGCAGCGGCGAGCTTGTGATGAGCGTACGCTACTTGCAGCGCTGGCCGTCGAACGGTGCGGTGCTTTCTACAATGCCTACAGTAAGACCGGTTCCGGAACCCACTCCCATAACGATAACTCCAGTTTCTGTTACGAGGGATGTGGGGACTCTGGTAGGTCACGTTAGCATTGGACCACTTTGCCCGGTCGAACCATGCCAGAGAGAGATAGGCGACCTCTATTCGTTACGCTCAGTGATACTGCAGTCTGAGAATGGCGCTATGACGGAGCAAAAGCTGAATGCGGACGAAAGCTTCAAGATGCTTCTGAAATCAGGCGTTTAAGTAGTGAACATAACGAACTGCGAATTCATGGGCTGCAAAACAGCTTTGCCACAGAAGGTCGAAATAAAGGCCGGAGCAGTTTCTGAGATGAAGATTGAGATAGATACCGGGATTAGATAGTCACTTTACCCTTGCACATTTTGCATAACGGCGCTTTTCAGCCCCGTTATGCTTTTCTTTGACTTCCACTAAAGCACTGCTCCATAATCTTGTTATGAAGCAACGCATGTTTCGAGAGCAGGATTTTACGGCAGGCGTACCAGACCAGAATGCGCCGCTCGCCGCACGTATGCGTCCCAGGACGTTCGATGAACTCGTCGGGCAGGAGCATATTGTTGGACCAGGAAAGGTTCTGCGTAAGAGCATCGAGTCCGACCAGATACCGTCGATGATTCTGTGGGGTCCTCCTGGAAGCGGTAAGACCACACTTGCGCTTCTCATCGCAACAATGACCTCCTCAGACTTTCAGATGGTTAGTGCTGTTATATCGGGCGTTGCAGACCTCAGGAAAATCATCCGGCTAGCTAAGGAGCGTAAGCTCAAAGGCGGCCAAACAATTCTCTTCATCGACGAGATCCACCGTTTCAATAAGGCACAGCAGGACGTTATTCTTCCGCATGTTGAGGACGGGACTGTTGTATTGATAGGCGCCACAACCGAGAACCCATCATTCGAAGTCATATCGCCGCTTCTTTCCCGCTCGCGCGTCTATGTTCTCAAGGCGCTTACCGATGAGCAAATCCGCGCGATTATCGAGCGTGCGGTTCATGATGAGGTGAGGGGTCTCGGAAAACAAAACCTGTCGGTTTCAGAAGACGCTATGAGTGCGCTTCTGCGGCTTGCGAATGGAGACGCCCGCTCCGCGCTCAATATCCTAGAGTTAGCCGCTTCCGCTACCACCGTCGATACTGGAGGAAAGCGTCATTTGGAAGTAACGACTGTCGAAGACGCGGCCCAGCGCAAGTCTACTCAGTACGACCGCGCCGGCGACCAGCACTACGACACCATTTCCGCATTCATCAAATCTGTGCGCGGTTCCGACCCTGACGCCGCTATATATTGGCTGGCGCGTATGCTCGAATCCGGCGAAGACCTTATGTTTGTTGCCCGGCGCATCGTCATATTGGCTTCCGAGGACATTGGTTTAGCTGATCCGCAGGCGTTATTAGTTGCCGTGGCGGCACAGCAAGCCGCGCATTTCATAGGTCTCCCGGAAGCAGTCCTTCCTCTCGCTGAGGCCACGATTTATCTTGCTACTGCTCCCAAGAGTAACTCGGCGTATGCCGCCTATAACAAAGCTAAAGAGGACGTAGCCGGTACCCGCGATGACCCTGTCCCAATGCACCTTCGCAACGCTTCAACTTCTTTGATGCGCGGCCTGGGATACGACAAAGACTATAAGTATGCCCATGACTATGCTGGGCATATCGTTGAGCAGCAGTTTCTGCCTGATAACCTCAAAGGGAAACAATACTTTATGCTTGGCGCAGAAGGCCACGAAAGATTTATCAAAGAGCGCTTAGAGCAGTGGTATCAGGCGAAAAAGTCTTCTTTGCCTGACCCTAAATAGCTCTTCTCGAAAAGATTCCGCTAAAATTACGTTTGATATGCAGGAAATCGTTCTCGGCGGAATAGTCTCAGGCTTGCTTGGTCTCATGGTGGGACTGTTTGTGTCCGGACTCGTTGGGCTCACATTCCACAACCTGAGCCAGGTTGGGAAAGCGGTCATTGCCAGCTTCGTCAGCCTCACCCTAGTTATCATCAGCGGCGTAATGACGGGCGGTATTCTCTCTGTCGTCATTGGGCTATTGCTGTGGCTCTTTCTGTCCGTTATCGCTACGGCGATGGTTGGCTTCGCTTATCGCGCGATGAGCGATGAAAAATAGATTACATAACGCAATATTAGCACGTGGATTAGCCGAGTGCTAATATTGCCCTTGCAAACCTCAGCCTGATTTTTATAATCGTTAGTGACGCTCAGGGATGGCAAAACCATACCCCTTACATGCGCAATTCAAAAACATCGAGGGAGTAATTCACCTATGCCAAAAAAGCTTGAGCCTTTGGGTAACCGAGTAGTCGTTGAGCCTATGAAGCTTGATGACGTTACCAAGAGCGGACTTGTCCTTCCAGACACAGCCAAAGAGAAATCTCAGGAAGGGAAAGTTGTCGCTGTTGGTCCAGGCAGGGTTACCGACGAAGGCAAGAGAATTGAAATTGACGTTAAAGTTGGCGATAAAGTAGTTTACGCCAAGTATGCTGGCACCGAGTTCAAAGAGGATGGAAAAGATTACATCATCATGGAAGACTCCAGCATCCTCGCAAAAATTCTTTAATTCACTTAATAAGGAGAAAATTTTATGGCTAAACAGCTAAGTTATTCGGAAGAAGCCCGCAAGCAGCTTCGTGAGGGAATAGACGTTGTCGCTAATGCGGTCAAAGTAACACTCGGACCCAAGGGCCGAAATGTGGTGCTGGACAAGAAGTTCGGACCCCCAACCGTCTGCTCTGACGGCGTAACCATTGCTAAAGAGATAGAACTGAAAGACCCATTTCAGAATATGGGCGCTCAGCTGCTCAAACAGGCTGCCAGTAAGACAAATGACGTCGCCGGCGATGGAACCACCACATCCACGATTCTTGCGCAGGCCATGATTCACGAAGGATTCAAGATGGTTGCCGCGGGCGCTAACCCAATGGCACTCAAGACTGGCATAGACCTTGCAGTGAACCAGCTAAAAATCGAGATTAAAAAGATGGCAATACAGGTATCTGACTCAGCTCAGATCACACAGGTCGCTTCTCTCTCTGCCCACGAAGAAGGTATCGGCAAGATTATTGCTGAAGCTATGGAGAAGGTCGGCAAAGACGGCGCTATCACGGTCGAGGAATCCAAGGGCATTCATGACGAGATTGAGTACGTCGAAGGAATGCAGTTCGACCGCGGCTACGTTAGCCCTTACTTCGTAACGAACGCAGAGAGAATGGAAGCAGTCCTGGAAGACCCATTCATCCTCATAACAGACAAAAAGGTATCTTCAGTCGCTGACCTTCTGCCCTTGCTTGAGAAAGTGCTCAAAGTGAGCAAGAACATCGTCATCATTGCTGATGAAGTAGAAGGCGAAGCGCTGGCCACATTAGTCGTCAACAAACTGAAGGGTACACTGAACTGTGTTGCCGTTAAGGCTCCTGGCTTTGGGGATCGCAGAAAGGCCATGCTTGAAGATATCGCCATCATCACAGGTGGTAACGTGATCAGCGAAGATGCCGGACGCAAACTTGAGATGGCATCTATCGATGACCTGGGCCGTGCCAGAAGAGTAGTGTCCGACAAGGACAACACGACCGTCATTGAAGGCAAAGGCACTGATGCCGGCGTTAAGGCCCGCATCAAGCAGCTCAAGGTGCAGATGGAAGACACCACCTCTGATTATGACCGCGAGAAGATCCAGGAGCGCGTTGCTAAGCTTTCAGGAGGCGTTGCTCTGATCAAAGTCGGTGCCGCTACTGAAGTAGAGCTGAAAGAGCGCAAAAACCGCGTCGAAGATGCGTTGTCAGCAACCCGTGCCGCCGTTGAGGAAGGCATAGTTG
>SHYL01000042.1 GCA_009692825.1 Dehalococcoidia bacterium
ACAGAGTCAGTATTTCATCCACCTTCGAGTCTTTGCGGGTAAGGGTCTATCGCTACTATTTCATCTCCACCTTAGCTTTCATGCCGTGTATGAATATTCAGATGGTCGCCAGCGGATGGTTTACATATAAGCTTACCGGCTCGAGCGCGCTGCTGGGAATCACTCTGCTTGCCAATGCGATTCCAGGTATCGCTTTTTCTTTTTTCGGTGGAACACTGGCGGACATGTTCCCGAAGAAGCGGATAGTGATGCTCGGGTTTCTGGCCTCAGGGCTTACAGTCCTGCCGATAGCCGTGGCCGCCAGTTTCGACGCGGTAACGTGGCAGCTTATAGCCGTGAGCAGTTTCATGCAGGGGACCGTGCAGGCGTTGATGATGCCGTCCAGGCAATCGATGATTACGGAAATCGTGGGCAGAGACAAGCTCACGAATGCGATCGCCCTCAATGCTGCGGGAATGAACGTGAACCAGATCGGCGCGCCGGCAGTCGCTGGGTTCATGCTCGCCCTTGGAGGCATAGACAGTGTTTATTACCTATTGACCGGCTTATATGTGCTCGCAGTTATCCTGGCTTTACCCATAGAGGAAATCAGTGTGGCCGGCACCGTCGGAGATGCTGACCATGGCAGCAAGCGAGGCGTTTTTGGGGACATCAAGGACGGCCTCGTATATGTCAGAGAGAACAAGACACTCATGACAATACTGGTGCTGACGTTTTTCACCGTAGTCCTATCCATGCCTCTCCGTATGCTTATGCCCATATTTGCGGAGGATGTCTTAAAAGTGGGGCCGGAGAAGCTGGGACTCCTGTACACCGTATCCGGTGCTGGGGCCTTGATAGGGTCATTATTCATCGCGTCAGTGGGTGAGCGCCGCCGCGGAATGCTGTTCCTGCACACGGGATTGCTCACAGGCATAACGGTACTTGCATTCTCGCTGTCCCGTTCGTACACAATTTCACTCATGATTATGGCTATCTCAGGGGTCGGGCAGGCAGGCCGCATGGCGCTCAGCAATACCCTTTTGCAGAGTTATTCAGATGACGAGCATATGGGACGCGTTATGAGCCTCTTCATGATGCAGTGGGGAGTGGTAACGCTCGGCACGTTCATTGTCTCCGTCGTAGCGCAGTTTACGGGCGTGCAGATAGCGGTGGGAGGCACAGGCGCGATGCTGGTGGCCATGACGCTGTATTACTACGGCTTCTCGAAGCGGGTAAGAGAACTGAATTAATCGATTGCTCGCATGTAGACGACTAAAAACGAAGATGCCGGACAACTTGCACCGCCCGGCCTCTTCTCGTGAGATCTGCTTGCGCATCACTCATATTTAATATACGTCTCCTTCTGCCGGAACAAATTCTATATATGCGCCAGCCTGTGAAGTGTATCGGACGCCTCGATCGCTTCTGTAGAATCCCGAAATATGTGGACCACGGCGCCAAGTTTGCGTGAATCGCTCGGAATAAGCACGTTGGATATGCTCAGCCATTTCTGATGCCCGTTTTTATCTTTGGTAAGTATGTTATGCGAAGGGGCTACCATCCTTTTGCTGGCCAGAAGCACCACAGAGCACCCGGCCGAGCAGGTCTGCGTATCTGAATGGCCTGACAGCGCGTCAAAGCAGTGCCGCCCAAGCAACTCTTCCGCTGTCCAGCTCAGGATCTCTTCATCTCGCTTATTCCAAACGACCAGCTTCTGTTCGGCATCGATCGCATACATGGCGTCGCTGCACTCTGATAGCACTTCCAGTAAGTCAAAAGTCACGGTCATTTGGGATTTCCTAATTACTTTATATTGAAAGAACTCTTTTCGTATCTCAGTACAAATTAGACTTTCAATGTGACTTGGGTGTAATAACTACCCAAAAAGTCGTGAAGATTTCGTGAAGGGTCTGTGAAAGTGGATTACTGCGCTCGAAGACTATGAACTGGCATGCCTGAAGGTAACTGCGAAGGGGTGTGAATCGAATTTCCGAAGGGTAATCTTGTTTTTAGGAAATGGAGCGGGAGACGAGATTCGAACTCGCGACCACCTCCTTGGGAGGAAGGCACTCTACCGCTGAGTTACTCCCGCATGTCTGGTATTCTGAGCTTGTGCTAAACATGTGTCAAGTGGCATAAAATAGGGCCATGGCAGGCTTAGGCAGGAAAATCTCAGAGGCTGTATCTAATGGCTATGGCAAGCTGCTGGACACCACGTTTCTGCCTCGGTGCGTATCATGCAGCAAAGAGGGCGCGTTCATTTGTGCCGGCTGTCAGCAGACTACACGCCTCATGGGCGACAAGTGCTGCACACTTTGCGGCGAGCCTGTCTCAAAAGCAGGATCCGTGCGCAATCAATGTGGCAAGAACCTCTTCAGATCGATGGCATACGTTCCGTCTATTACCATGAAGGGGCTGTTAAGGATGCCATCCTTCAGCTCAAATTCCACGGGCTTAAATTCATGGGGCCGTTTCTGGCGGGCCATATGTCTTCATATATGACTGAGCATGATATTGATGCTGACATGATTGTGCCCGTGCCGTCGTATTTCAGGCGCGTACGAGAGCGGGGTTACAACCAGGCCTGAGCTTTTAGCCAGGGCGCTGGCCTCCTTATCGCACTTACCGGTTGATCCGAAAGCCTTGCGCAGGACCAGGCTGGTGCGGCCTCAAGCTAGCTCATCCAGCCGTGAAGAGAGACGCACCAATGTACTCGATACGGTTGTATGCTCTGGCGTGAGCATAGGCGGTAAGCGTATACTATTGATAGATGACATCTGTACCACGGGTTATACGCTTGAGGCGTGTTCCCGTGAACTTAGAGCCGCAGGCGCTTCTGAAGTACGCGCGTTGACGGTAGCCCGACAAGTTTAAAATCGCGCCTGACTTGGCCCGATTCCTTGACACGTGCGGCATACAACCCTACAATCTCAACTTGCGAGTAAAAACTATGGAAAATTTTGCGATTATAGAAACTGGCGGCAAGCAGTACCGCGTTAAAGTCGGCGACCACGTTTGGATCGAGAAGATTGACGGCGCGCCTGGCGAAGATGTCGAACTGACAAGCGTCCTATCAGCAGCCAAGGACGGCAAATTGAGCGTTGGCAAGCCAACACTTAAAAATGCAAAGGTCCTGGCGACCGTAGAGACGACACAGAAAACTGATAAGGTGATTGTCTTCAAGTACAGGCCTAAGACACGATATCGCCGTAAACTCGGACATCGCCAGGTGATGACGCACATAGTCGTAAAAGACATAACGGGCGTCTAGGAGATATTTAAATGGCACACAAAAAAGGCGCGGGCAGCACTAAAAACGGGCGCGACAGCCAGTCACAACGACTCGGAGTCAAGAAATTTGACGGCGAGGTAGTAAACGCTGGCGGCATCATCGTGCGCCAGAGAGGCACCCAGTTTCAGACAGGCCTGAACGTTGGACTTGGTAGAGATCACACACTCTTTGCCCTCATTGACGGCAAAGTGAAGTTCGAACAGGCCACCAAAGAGCGCAAGCGCGTCAGCGTTTACGCATAACCAAGGAAAGCAACCATGAAAAAAGGTATTCACCCACAGTATGCTCTTGCTCAGGTAGTTTGTGCCTGCGGCAACACCTTCAACACAGGTTCGACAAAGTCACTCATAAGGGTCGAAGTCTGCAGCCAGTGCCACCCGTTTTATACCGGTGAGAAGCGCCTCGTAGATACTCAAGGACGCGTTGAGAGATTCAACAAGCGTTACACGAAGGCTACCGAAGCCAAAGCCTCGGCAGCTGCAAAAAGCAAGTAAAATTTTCTCAGGGTAAAATTAAGGGGAGGGTAAAATCCTGCTCTTATTTTTTGTCTTAAAACCACCTCGTAATTTGGAGAAGGTCAAAATTGGCTCAAAACAAACCATTCTTCTACGGCGGACAGGCCATTATCGAGGGCGTTATGATACGCGGTCACAGGAGCATCAGCCTGGCCGTGCGCCGGCCGGACGGCGGTATCTCAACGCATTCTGAGGGTATCGGCGGCGTATATCAGTCGCAGTGGCGCAGCTTTCCGTTTGTCCGCGGTATCCTCGTGCTAATCGAAACGCTGGTCATGGGCACTCGGGCGCTGATGTTTTCCGCAAAAGAATCAATAGGCGTGGAAACAGAAAAAGGCACCGAGACCATAGGTTCCGGCGCCATTTGGGCCACGATGGGAGTAGCATTCGCTTTCTCGATCGGCCTGTTTTTCGTCATACCGCTTTTAATCACTCACAGCGTTGATTCCCACATAGAGTCGTCCATTTTAAGCAACCTGCTTGAAGGTGTGGTGAGGCTCGGGATACTTATCGGATATCTATCTCTTTTAGGCCTGCTGAAGGATGCCCGCCGGTTGTTCATGTATCACGGCGCAGAGCATATGACGATAAAAGCCTATGAAGCGAAGCAGGAGCTTTCAGTAACCAACATTCGCCAGCACTCCACGGCTCACCCGCGCTGCGGCACGGCATTTCTTTTTACGGTGATACTTGTTTCGGTGCTGGTCTTCGCATTTCTAGGCAGGCCCGACTTTTACATACGGTTTCTTGAGCGCATAGCCCTGGTGCCTGTGGTTGCGGCTGTTAGCTACGAAGTGATACGGCTGAACGGCGCGCACAGGGGCAACATTATCTTCCGTATATTTGCTGCTCCCAGCATGTGGCTACAGAAGCTGACCACCCGCCAGCCCGACGACAGCCAGATTGAAGTGGCGGTGACGGCTATGGAGGCCGCGCTTAAATCAGACGTTTCAAATGAGGCACAAACTTAGGCTTGGGTGAGGCGTTCGGAGGTTAGCTTGAGAATTCTCTGAAATTGATGAGACTCAAGACTACAAGTGCTATGACGAGCACGATAGTGGCCCGCAATAGGAATTTTTCAGCGCCGCGTCTCGTCCTGAATGACGTGGTGGCTCCGCCCGTGAGCCCGCCGCCGGAACCTTTGGACTGAAGTCCGGTTACGGTGATAAGCAGGATAGCGATAATCATTGCCGGAATAGCAATAGCTGTATTCATAACCCTGATATTATAGCGAACCGTTTTATTTGAAGGTTTATGCCCCTTATAATGAACGAAATGTTATGAAAGTTACCGCACGATTCTTTGCTTCCTACCGCGAGCGTATCGGCAAGCGCTCTATAGACGTTACGCTTGATCGCAACGCCACCGTTGGAGACCTTGTCACGTATATCAGCGAGAAATTTCCTGGATTCGCTCCCCACCCTGACCGTATCGTTGTGGCGGTCAATGAGGAATACGTTAGCCACGATCTACGGTTAAAAGACGGCGACGAGGCTGCATTCATACCGCCGGTCAGCGGAGGCGCATCTTGATACGCATTACACGCCAGGTCCTAGACGAAAAAGCCATCACATCTAAGCTCAAGCTTAAGGTGCATGGTGCAGTAGTCACCTTTGCTGGGACGACGCGCCTGTACTCGGACGGCAAGAAAGTACGAATGCTCGAGTACGAGGCGTACGAGCCGATGGCCACGAAGAAGCTCAGAGAGATCGAAGCCGACATGCGCAAGAAGTGGAAGCTTGAGGACGCCGTGATTTTTCACAGGCTTGGCAATCTAGAAGTGGGCGAGGTCAGCGTTTTCATAGCAGCGGCGTCAGAGCACAGGGCTGAGGCATTCGATGCGTGTCGCTTCGCCATCGAGGAGATTAAGGAAAAGGTGCCGATCTGGAAGAAAGAGCACTGGGTCAACGGCAAACCTCACTGGGTGCGCGCCGACGCGAACTGGGAAGTAAAAATACCGGAGCCTAAACCTTAAAACTGCTCTAATCTACTGAGAGCAGTTTTAAAGAGGATTTCAAAATAGTAAGTTTGTAAGGTAGTTTGGACGTGGCATAAGAACAGATAAAACAGGCTTTAAAGTTATCTGCAGATGAAAAGCAAGCTTATAGATTGAAAGTAGCACTTCAATCTATAAGCGATGCTAAATCCGCTCAATATGAGAAACCCGCGGACCTCTCGTCAAATCATTCAATTAAAGTCATTTGGGAAAGAGCTAGAACTAAAAAGAAATATGAAGGCAAATTGAGTAAAGACGGCAGAATATTTTTGTCAGACGGCTCTGGCCCATTTACTCCGTCCGGTGCGTGCATGCATCTAGTTTCTGGTGCATTTAACGGCTGGATAGAATGGAAATATTTTGACGATGGCAACAAAAATGGATGTTTATAAATGAGCTTCGTAAAGCTGGATATTTTGATTGATATAGTTTGCTCAGTTATCTCTAGCATGCTACCCTGTCGTTTATGAAGGAACGAATCGTTGTAGCCATGAGCGGGGGCGTTGACTCCTCCGTAGCGGCCTATCTCTTGAAAGAAGCTGGGTACGAAGTCATAGGCCTGACCATGCGCCTGTACTCAGACCCTGAGCCAGACCAGCCGGCGCGGGCCAAGCGCTGCTGCTCCATCGAAGACATCGATGACGCGCGCCGCGTGTGCCAAATCATCGGTGCGCCGCACTACGCCATGAACTTCGAAGAGCAGTTCAAGACAGGCGTTATCGATTATTTCATAAGCGAATACCAGAACGGCCGCACGCCGCATCCATGCATAGCCTGCAACTCGCGCATTAAGTTCGATGCGCTTATGGAACGCGCGCAGGCACTCGGCGCAGATCTGGTCGCGACAGGTCATTACGCCCGCATCAGCCACGACGCTAGCGGTTACCATCTGTTGAGAGCTGGCGATCCAGCGAAGGACCAGTCGTATGTCCTATTTAACCTGCGCCAGGACCTTCTATCGCGCATACGCATGCCTATAGGCGAGATGGCAAAGCCTGAGGTGAGGCGCATCGCCGCAGAGCTTGGTTTGCCGGTGGCGGACAAGCCTGATAGCCAGGAGATATGCTTCGTAACGTCCGGCAGCTATAAGGATTTCATAAAGGCGCGCGTATCCACCAAGGCAGGGAATATCGTTGACGGCGCGGGCAACGTGATCGGCAGACACAACGGCTCCGTGGATTACACCGTGGGCCAGCGCAAGGGCCTCGGCCTCGCCGAGAAGCCAGGTGTGTTTGTCACAGCTATCGATGCTGAAAAGAATGAGGTTAAAGTCGGTCCTATCGCCAGCCTAATGGGCACACGCTTGCTGGCGGGCGGCATGAACTACGTGTCTGGTGCTATTCCTAACGCCCCAATCAGTGTTTCAGCGAAGATCAGGTATAAGTCCATCGACGCTCCTGCCATACTGATCCCACACGCAGGCTCAGAGGCAGAGGTAGTTTTCGCCACACCGCAGCGTGCCATAACGCCCGGCCAGGCAGTTGTGCTTTACCAGGGCGACGAAGTGATTGCTGGGGGCTTCATCAGCAAATCCATCTCTTAGCTCAGTTCGTGGATACTTTCCCAGATATCAGCAGCGCCAGCAGTACTACTCCTAACCCTATCCTGTAATACACAAACGGTAGAGAAGAGTTTTTCTGAAGAAATTTCAGTAGGAATGCTATAGACATGTAGCCTGATACTGCCGCCACCGCTATCGCTGATGCTAGTATCCACAACGGCGTATCGAGTGAATGCATTGCCTTGGGCAGCTCTAAGAGACCGCTTGCTGCCACGGCAGGGATGGATAGCAGGAACGAGAAGCGTGCTGCGGTTTCGCGTTTGAGGCCGGCGATCAGGCCGCCGCTTATCGTGGTGCCGGAGCGTGAAGCGCCGGGGACCAGCGAAAACACTTGCGAAATGCCCACGATGGCCGCGTCCTGCCAGCGGATGTTATCCATATCGCGTTTGCGTGAGCCGATCTTTTCGGCCGCGAAAAGCACTATGGCGAAGCCGATTATGCTGCAGCTGATCACCAATAGGTTCTTTGTGAAGTCGCCCTCGATAATATTTTTGAACACCAGGCCCACGATTGCGATAGGCAAAGTACCGAGGATTATGAGCCAGCCCATTTTTGAATGAGCTGTGTTGTCCTTGCCGACCATTTTTCCGAAGGACAGGTTGGCAATGATAAATCCGCGAGTGATTTTTACGATATCGGAGAGGAAATACCAGAGTACTGCCAGCAGCGTTCCTAGCTGTACCACAGCTGGGAACGCTGTCCATTTTTCAGGATCGGCAGGGTCTATGAGCCCCATCCATCTGCCCACGATTGTCAGGTGGCCTGTGCTGCTTATCGGAATGAACTCAGTAAGCCCTTGAACCAGTCCAAGAACGAGCGCTTGCCAGAACTCCATCTGTTCAGCCTTTCATTCGCTTGCTAAGACGTAAGCTCTCGCCACAGCTCTTCAGCATCCAATTCCTGGTGAGGGTATTTCCCCTGCATCAGTGACGTATGTCTTCGTGTAAGCAGCGGCACATGTTTCACGGGCGGCATATCCGGCTTCAGTGCGTCCGCTGTAAATCCGGAAAGCTGTTCAGGTTCGATTCCTTTACTCAAAGCCAGCACTTTGAATTTACCGATACCGTCTTCCTTTATGAGCTCTCTCATCCCCATCCCGTTCGCCATGATATCGTGCTGGCCTAGGGGCATGCTTTCAAGCTTTCGCAGGAAGGTTCCAATCCCGAGGTTTGTGAGAAAATCAGCCTGCGTAGTGTATCCGGCCTCGGTTAATCCGCTGCGTCTGGCAGCGTTGACTAAGGACGTAAAGTCGACGTGTGCCGTGAGGTCCTGCCTGCCTATCCTTTCGTAGGGATTTGTGGAGTAAGTATGTTTGTAATGGCAGAGCAAAGTTCCGGCCTTCCGGCGCTCCGTAAACAGCTTTTGTGCTATATCTCCGTAGTCTATGGTCAGGATGAACCCCTTCTTGATAAGGCCAGCCCACTTGTCGACCCACGCATCAGATTCCAGCCAGATATCCACCACCCAGCCTTCCTTCAGCGCGACGTCTTCCGATGCGAGTCTTTCGGCAAGTGCTGGTGTGGACGGCTCGTCGAGTTTTTCTACGAAGGCCTTCCTGTTAACCGAGACGTAAATCTCCCGAAGTTTCCCATCCTTCATCGTTACCCTGTGGACAGGCAGAGCATCGATAAACTCGTTTGTGAGTATGCATCCGGTGTCTTTGGCTGATAAATCAGTAACGGATACGACTGCCATCCTATCTTTACATAATGCCTCTGATTGTAGCCATGTTATCTGTTCGGCTCTGTGCTCTACTGGTAAATATTCGATCGCCTTCCAGAAGTCCGGCAAATCTTTTGCCGCATAAGTGAGGATGTCGTGGCAGAGCATGCCTGTGCCTGCGCCAAACTCGATGATTGGGAATTTGGCTGGCCTGTCCATGATTCGCCACATCTGCTCAAGCTGCCTCGCCAGCAGTGCGCCGAACACAGGGCTGGCCACGGGGCTGGTGTAGAAATCGCCAGCCGCACCGATGGCCGGGCGTGAAGTGTAATAGCCGTCCCTGGGGTCGTACAACGCCGCACTCATGAATTCGGCGAATGTTATGTGTCCCTTGCGCCGCATTTCTTCGCGGAGCCGCTCTTCAAGCGGTGCGTCAGCCATTGTAGACCGTCGTCTCGGGATTAAATGCCGCCCATGCAAACCAGAAGCTGTTGATCGCGATGAGAGGCTTTAGCCGTGAGCCTTTCATCGGTCCGCTGGTTGATGTCCCCAGTATGTTCCATTCGGAACCGGTTTCTATATCGGTGAACGTACCATCTTTGGCGTCGAATGTAAGTTTTTGGCCGTTCACTACTGATGAGAACGCTGTGGCCGTGCCAACGTTTTTCGAGTCGGCGATAACCGGCTTATCGACGGCGGAAACAGCGCCTGATTTCCAGAACACAACTATATCTGCTTTGCCGATTTTTTCATTTACCGCAGCTTTATTTTTCAGGGCGGAAAATGGGTAAGCGCGCTTTGTA
>SHYL01000043.1 GCA_009692825.1 Dehalococcoidia bacterium
GATGATGAGCTTTCCCCCGACCAGCAAACGTATCTAGAAGAACTCCTGAAGACAAAGGTTATCGACCGCACTGCGCTAATCCTGGACATATTTGCCAAACGCGCCCGCACCATGGAGGGCCGCCTACAGGTTGAACTGGCGCAGCATGAGTATCTTTTACCAAGACTCGCCGGCCAATGGTCCCACTTGGAACGCCTCGGAGGCGGAATAGGAACAAGAGGCCCCGGTGAAAGCCAGCTTGAGACAGACCGACGTCTTATACGAGCGAAGATACACAAGCTGCGCGAACGTTTAGAAGTAGTGCGTAATGACCGGGGACAACACCGCTCCCAGCGGAGGCGGTCAGGCCAGCCGATCGTTTCACTGGTTGGATACACCAATGCAGGCAAAAGCACCCTGATGAACGCGCTGACCGGAGCGAAGGTATACGCTGAAAACCAGCCATTTTCCACACTGGACCCAACCACAAGAAAGATATTTCTTGCTGAAGGAAAGAATGCCCTCCTGACAGATACGGTGGGTTTTATCCATAAGTTGCCCACCATACTGATCGCGGCTTTTAGGGCTACTCTCGAAGAAATGGAAAGCGCCAGCCTCTTGCTGCATGTCGTGGACATCACACACAAGAATGCGCCAGAGCATGCGCAAGTTGTGGAAGCCGTTTTGAAAGAGCTCGGACTGGACAGCAAGCCCAGGATCCTTGTCCTAAATAAGATAGACCTGCTGGTACGCAGTGACAAAGATAAAAATGAACTGGACGAGGAATCCCTGAAGGCTCAGATAAGTTCCGGAGCAGCAAATGCTCCGGTGGCACTCATATCCGCAGAAAAAGGCTGGGGTTTGGACAAGCTCAGAGAGCTTATAGCAAATGAGGTTTTCCCGTAATTCTAGCTGAATCCAAGTTTCTTGAGGAAAACAGAAAGATTCCCAAGAACTCCACTCGGTTGAGTTTGTATGGGCCCCGTTATCACCTGAGGACTCCCTAATATAATTTGCCCCTTCCACTTAGCCAGGGTATTCAAAGTGGAATCAGCCGCGCCAAAAGAGGTGAACTGTCCCCACTCTTTTTCCTTGGGGCCCTTTTCAAAAATCAGGCCACCCGCTTCTTTAGCTATGGGGATCCCAGCCGCGATATCCCAAATCTTAGGCGCACGAAATCCCACGACCTCAAGCGTACCGCAGGAAACACACGCCGATTCAACTGCGATGCTCCCAAGATTCCTAGTATCGAGGTGGCCCGTCTTATCCTGGTTCTGATTGCGCATTACCCAGGCGCCTACATTGTTGCTTAGCTTTACACGCTCTGGAGGCAACGGTGTAGTGAGGGACAGCCTAGTATCTCCAAGATAAGCCCCGCCACCAAGCCTGCCGTGAAAAAGCGATGGAGCAAGGGTAGGAGATACAGGGATGAATATTGCGCCGCATACCGGCACTGACCTATGAAGAATCCCAACAGACACGGCAAAAAAAGGGAGCTTCTTAATAAAATTGGAGGTCCCATCCAACGGGTCCAGAACCCATACCCAGTCGCGGGCAGTGGTATCGCCTTCTACAAGCTTGCCTTCCTCTCCAACGATGCCGTGATCAGGGAAACGCTTATTTATAGCTTCTCTGAGAAATTCCTCGGATTTGAGGTCCGCTTCAGTTACGGGGTCAGTGTTATTGGGGCCTTTGTAATGAATTTTGGGCTCGCCCCGAAAATATTCCAGCAGGATTTGGCCCGCCTGTTCAGCAAAAATAGATGCTGCGGATTCAATCTCTCGTAATTCGGATTCAGTCGCCAATGGAAGTTGCATGAGACCCTTTACTAAAACTACCTACGCCCTTAGGCGATTGGAGAAAAGCACTGACCTGATCTTCAAATTCCTGGGGACGCTCAATGTGTATTCTATGCGCAGTATCCTTAAAAGTCACAAGCCTACAGTCAGGAATGAGTTCTGCCATCTTTTTCGCAGCGTCGCTTTTCAGCACCATGCTCAACTCACCGTTAAGCAGGAGTACAGGACATTTAATGTCTGGCAGACACTCCCAGAGATTGGGCTGCTGGGTCTTCAGCAATAGCATCAGCGGATTTCTGAAAAGAGAATCAAATTTCCAGGTCCAGCTACCGTCCCTCATCTGCTTAACCGCATAGTATGTAAGATATCGTTCCATATATTCGATGCATCTGCTTTCCTGGCTTCGCCTATAAACAAAAGCATCCTCAGTCGATGTGAATCGCGACCTGCCACCGAAAAATTGGACGATTTGATCCCTGCGACCGCCGTTAGGGACTTTTGGCCCCGCATCAACGATGATGAGCTTGTTCAAACGCTGCGGGTAGCGGCTCGCAAAATCCATGCCAATCATGCCGCCCAGCGACATGCCAAGCAGGCTAAACGATTGAAGCTTCATCTGATCGCAAAAGCTATCAAGTGCCTTACGAAAAATACTTACTGAATAACCCCTCTTACTCCAATCGGAATCACCATGACCTGGCAGGTCTAAAGCTATCAACCGATACTTGGCACACAGCGCATCAGCCAGGAAATCCCAACAGTGGGCATGGCTCGTGAAGCCGTGAAGCAAAAGTAGGGTGGGAGAGGAGGGGTCGCCCCACTCAAGGTAATTGATTTTCAGACCGGCAGAGTTAACACTCGCAGACTTCGGCCTGTTAGCGAACCTGATGTTTAACTCAAGCGCAGGGTCAAATGCCATGCTTTTCCTCTAAGTAGCCTAATGTTAGTCAAAGCCGCGTTTAGTAACAAGTAAACGAAGCCTGATGATAGAATTCTCGGCATGCCTGACATCTGGTTAACATCCTTTGCGAATGCGTCTGTAATCGCATCTGCATACCTCATAGGCTCAATACCATTTGGCTACATTATCGTCAGGCTTCGAACTCGGAAAGATTTGCGCAATGTTGGAACAGGCAACGTAGGTGCCTATAACGTCCTAAAACAGATGGGGCTTGCGGCGTCAGTTCTCGTAACACTCCTGGATATGGGCAAAGGGATCGTTGGGTTTAAGATCGCAGACTGGCTGGATGCGCCAGAAGGAGTGACATATGCCTGCGCGGCAGCAGTAATAATTGGGCACGTTTATCCAGTATTTCTGAAGTACAGAGGCGGGACCGGTGTTGCACCAGCCATCGGTATTGCAAGCGTGGTCGCGCCTTTATATACGGCGACAGCCTCCCTGGGAGGACTCATCGTAGGACTGCCCAGAAAAAGCCCTCCGATTGGCATTTTTATAGGCCTCTTGATCCTGAATGTATTGCTGATAGTCGATAACCACTCTCACTTCAACATACATGTCATCCTCCTCGTTACCTTATTGGTCGTGGTTGCCCACCTGTTAAAAAAATATAGACAGGTCAGCTCAGGGCAAAAACGAGGCGGGTGGAGAGAAATATGTTAGGGTGTTACAGCTCCCTCCATAACATAACGTTTCAGAGCCTCTAAAATAGTTGCTTAGTTTGTCGTGTAGGAATAGAATTTATCTAGTGGTTAAGGACTAGGCCAAAAGTTCTAGAGAATAGTCCTAAAAGGTTAATAAATGCAACAGCAAAACGGCCCACAATTTTTTGAGCAGCAGGGAAGCGCCGACGTCTATATGACGTTCTTCCCTCACCTTGATGACTTCTTCGTAATGGACGTCAGGTCACACCTGCAAGATGGCCCCATGTTCAAGGTTATGCGTATTAGCGAAATCGTCTCGGAAGACATGTACCAGGCCATCGAAAGAAGGCTGGGACAGGTCCTACGTGAGCGCAAGGATATGGCGAGCCTCATGCGTGTGCCGGAACGCCTCAGCTGGATAATCCAGAGACGCATTATGCGATTTGCCCTCCGCTACGCGCTGCCACCGGAACGCCTTGAAGAACAGCCGCGGGTAACCATTTTTATAGTTACTGGGCAAGCTGTGTATATGTCACGCGACATGCTGCAGCAGGCAATCGAAGCGTCAGTCAGCTCATCAGTCGACAACAGGTTCATTAGCGACAGCGTGGAAACATTGAGCCGGCTCTTCGAAAAAGAGAAGAGCTTTATCAAAAATACCCAGAAAGAACAGATCCGCGAGGCAATTGCCGGTGAGTCCGAGATGTTCTATAGCATCTGGGAAAGCCGGAACTAATCCCTGTTCTTCAAAAGCTTTTGACCTGCTGCCATATAATTAATCCCTTATGAACAGCAAAGAACAAGCTGATCTCTTCGAGGTAACTGTCATCGGGGCGGGACATGCAGGCTGTGAAGCCGCGCTTGCCTCAGCACGTATGGGCCGCAAAACTCTCCTTCTAACCATGAACCTGGATACCATCGCACTTATGCCATGCAACCCGTCAGTGGGCGGCCCCGCAAAAGGTCATGTCGTCAGGGAAGTGGATGCGCTCGGCGGCGAGATGGCTCGCGTGACCGACAAAACGTTTATCCAGATACGTATGCTCAATACGGGCAAAGGACCGGCCGTACAGGTGCCTCGTGCGCAGAGCGACAAGAAGCTGTACATGATGGCCATGAAGCATACGCTTGAGCGCCAGGAAAACCTTCAGCTTAAGCAGGCGATGATTGAAAACCTTACGCTTTCAGACCCGGAACCTGAGACTGGTGAACGACATTATGTTATTCCTACGGCTACCGGCAGGGTCTTCAAATCCAAAACGGTAGTCCTGACCACAGGCACATCTCTCGCCGGTCGGATAATCATAGGGAGCATGACCAGAAGTGGCGGCCGCACTGGCGAACAAGCAGCGCATGGATTAAGCGAGTGCCTGCGAAAATTCGGCCATGACATCCAGCGGCTAAAGACCGGCACCCCACCAAGAGTAGACGCCAGAACAATCGATTTCAGCAAGACAGAGATACAGCCGGGGAACGATACCCCGCTTCATTTCAGCTTCGTACCTCTCAGCGCGGACGAATGTTACATACACCCTGCGAATCCCGTTTTCCCGCTCGGTGAGCAATCGGCCTGGCGGAAGCAGCTGCCGTGCTACCTTGTCCACACCAATGCTGAGACTCATAAGATAATCCTCGCCAATCTTGAGCGCGCGCCCATGTTCAACGGAACGATCAATGCCAAAGGCCCGCGTTATTGCCCATCGATAGAGGACAAGATTTACCGATTTTCGGACAAGCCTAGCCATGGCCTATTCCTGGAGCCGGAAGGCTGGGAAACCAACGAAGTGTATGTGCAAGGCGCCAATACCAGCCTCCCAGAAGATGTGCAGGTAGAAATGCTGCGTACTATACCCGCGCTGGCAAACTCAGAAATAATGCGTCTCGGATACGCGATCGAATATGATTTTGTGCCGCCGAGCCAGACTAAGTCTAGCCTTGAATCAAAGCTCGCGCCCGGGCTGTTCTTCGCGGGCCAGATAAACGGCACGTCAGGATACGAAGAAGCCGCGGGACAGGGGATAATGGCTGGCATAAACGCTGCGTTGAAATCTAGCGGAAAAGAGCCATTAGTGTTGAGACGTGACCAGGCTTACATAGGCGTCATGCTGGATGACCTTGTTACGCGAGAGCTTGAAGAGCCGTATCGACTGATGACATCTCGCGCCGAATACAGGCTACTTCTGAGGCAGGATAACGCTGACCTCAGGCTTTCACCGATAGGATATTCGTTAGGCCTCATTTCCCGCGACAGATATATACAGGTAGAGAATAAACGTGACCGTATAGCTGAGGAGTTGAAGCGGCTTGAACATACGCAGGCTACTCCTAACGAGCGCACTACTAAAACGCTGGCGGAGTTAAATGCTATGCCCCTGACGACCAACGTATCCGCCCTGGAGTTCCTGCGCAGGCAGGGTAATACGTATGAAACACTTGCGGCAGTAGGGCTTGGAGATGCAACGCTGGGTGGAGAATTACGTGAGCAGGTGGAGATCGAGGCCCAATATACGGGATACATCGCGAAACAGCAGTCGGAAGTCCACAGGGTGAAACGTGTCGAGGAGAATTCGATCCCGGACGATTTTGACTACCGCGCTGTGAACGGATTCCGTAAAGAAGCGCGTGAGAAGCTTTCCAGGTTCAGACCAGGCACGATCGGCCAGGCAAGCAGGATAAGCGGTGTAAACCCAACTGACGTCAGCATCCTGATGATTGCTGTGGAAAAGCACCTGCGGTCTGATAAAGCCGAGGCTGCTGCAAGCGCAAGCTAACGGCTAACGGGCGCGGCTTCTACGGCCGTCCTAAGCCGTTTCATTGCTGAAAAAACGTCTTCCGTCTTGCTAAAAATCGCTGAGCCAGCGACCAGCACTCTCGCTCCAGCTTTCACTACCTGAGCGGCGGTTTCAGCGTTGACGCCGCCGTCTACCTCAAGCTCTGTTGCAAGCGAACGCTCGTCTATCATGCTACGGACCTTTTTGATCTTGGCGATGCTTGTCTCGATAAACTTTTGCCCGCCAAAACCCGGGTTCACAGTCATCACTAAAACAAGGTCAAGATAAGGAAGAATCTCGTCCAATACTGCAACGGAGGTGCCAGGATTAATAGCAACGCCAGCTTTTACTTTGTTTTCTTTAATCTGCTGTATCGTGCGGTGCAGATGCTGGCACGCCTCCGCATGAACAGTGATGATATTCGCGCCGGCCTTCGCAAAATCAGCGATGTAGCGCTCTGGCGATTCGATCATCAGATGACAATCGAGCGTAAGTTTAGTTAGTGGCCTGAGCGCTTCAACTATCAGCGGACCAATCGTGAGATTGGGAACGAAATGCCCATCCATCACGTCGACGTGTATATAGTCCGCGCCTGAATTTTCGGCAGCCTGTACTTGCTCGCCAAGGCGGGAGAAGTCGGCAGATAGTATCGATGGGGCTATTTTTATATCTGGCATATCGTTCCTTTCAACACGCAAACTATTTTAGCTTATTCAGAACAAGTTGCGCGAAAATTTAACAATCATTAATTGACAGTTTTAGCTTTGAGTAGTACCTTTGAAATACCCCGAGCAAACCAAAATCTAACTGGGGGTAAAGAAAGGAGTGTGTAATGCCAGATAGTAGTAGGTTCGGACAGAAGATACAGATGAGACAGCTCGCTTCAAGAGGTTGGAGGGGAGAACTGTAGCTTCGTCGCCTTAGCGTTACCACAAGGTTCTGATACCCAGCAGAAACTCAGCATGACAACCTCCATGAGTTAAGAGCCTGCATCAAGCACAGATCAGGACTCGCTTGTCACGACTGACGGCGACCAGAACCGAAAAGTAAGATTAAAGCGGAGAGCCCCGATATTTTCGGGGCTCTCTACTTACTTAGCAGATGCTCGCATCTGGAACTGTTTAGCAGCCTTGATTTGAGACATTACCTGATTAGGCGCGGTACCGCCTACAGTCTGACGGGATTCTATAGAACTTTTAATAGAAATCTTAAGGACATCGCTTTCGAATGACTTCGAAAGCTGCCTGTATTCTGCCAGCGTCAACTCACTAAGCTCCTTGCGCTTGCCGGTAGCGTACGCAACGAGCCTGCCTGCAATTTCATGCGCCTGCCTGAACGGCATACCTTTTGCAGTGAGGTGGTCAGCGACATCGGTTGCGAGGATATAGCCGCGGCCGGACATTTCCAGCATTCGTTTTTTATTGAACGTCGTGCTTTCGAGCATGCCCGCCATCACTTCCAGCGTCGACGTAAGAATATCGACCGTTTCAAACAGTGCCTCTTTATCTTCCTGCAAGTCACGGTTATAGGAAAGGGGAAGGCCTTTGAGAGTTGTCAGAATTGCCATCAGGTTGCCGTAGACTCTACCGGTCCGACCTCTCGCAAGCTCAGCCACATCCGGGTTGCGCTTCTGTGGCATGATGCTAGAGCCTGTGGTGTATGAATCGTCCAGAGAAACAAATCCAAATTCATCTGAGCTCCATAGCACCAGCTCTTCAGAGATACGGGACAAATGCATCATCAATATCGCACATACAGCCTGAAGCTCAACGATAAAGTCGCGATCAGAAACGGCATCCATGCTGTTCTGGCTTACCCTTGAAAATCCAAGTCTGTTCGCCACATACTCGCGATCGAGTTTATAAGGCAACCCGGCAAGCGCCCCGCTTCCAAGAGGCATAACGTCGATGCGCTCAAGGCACTGCTGCAAGCGCTGATGGTCACGCTCAAGCATCTGGCAATACGCTAGCAAGTGATGAGCCAGCAACACAGGCTGTGCATGCTGGGTATGCGTAAACCCCGGCATGTAGGTAGTGATATTCGCTTCAGCCTGCCCCACAAAAACTTTGTGAAGCTCCGTTATGCCTGCGGATATTTCAGCGACCGCATCTTTGCAATACATTCGCACATCTAGCGCCACCTGGTCGTTGCGCGAGCGGGCCGTGTGCAGCATACCTGCGTCGTTGCCTATGATTTCGCCAAGGCGAGACTCTATATTCAGGTGTATATCTTCCAGTTCAGACCTGAACTTAAACTTGCCGGATTCCATCTCTTTGAGGATTTGCTTTAGTCCGGCCACAATCTTATTGGCTGCAGTCGCTAGAATGATTCGCTGACGGCCAAGCATTTCGGCATGCGCAATACTGCCCTCGATGTCGTACTCGGCGAGGCGCTTGTCATAGCTAATCGATGCCGTATAGTCTTGCACAGCCCTTGTCATAGGCTTGGACTGTCTGGCTCTTGAAGCTTTCAGTTCTGGCATATAGCCAATGATTGTATCAGACACAAATGCATAAAAGATTACACACGTACCACACGAATAGTCTTGTTATAATCGGGGCATGGATTACCTTGAGGGCCTCAACGCTAATCAGCGCGAGGCTGCGCAAACTATCGAAGGACCACTGCTCATCATCGCCGGACCCGGAAGCGGCAAGACAAGAGTAATCACCCACCGTATCGCACATCTTGTAAAAACTTGCGGCGTCAATCCCAGGCGTATCCTCGCTGTAACCTTCACGAATAAGGCAGCGAAAGAGATGCGCCTCAGGCTCGCCAAACTGCTCGGACAGGGACAGCAAGACGTAATGCTGGGCACATTTCACTCGATATGTGCCAGGTTGCTGCGCATAGAAGGCCAAAACATAGGACTGGATAAAGACTTCGTTATATACGATGACAGCGACCAGATATGGGTAGTGAAACAGGCGCTTGAAGACCTGAACCTGGACCAGAAAAAGGTCGTGCCCAGAGCATGCCTGCATTTCATCTCGGCGGCTAAATCACAGCTGTTAACGCCTGAGCAAAACATAGCACAATTGCACGGCCAGTTCGAAGAGACTGCGAACCGAGTCTATGAACGGTATGAACGGCTGCTGGCTGAGAGCAAAGCGTTGGATTTCGACGACCTGCTTACAAAAACCGTAAGGATGCTGAACCAGCATCCTGAAATATTAGAGAAGTACCAGGAACGTTATCTGCATGTTCTGGTAGACGAGTTTCAGGATACAAACATTTCACAGTACCAGCTTGCACGGCTACTGGCAGGAAAATATAGAAATATATGCGTTGTTGGAGACCCGGAC
>SHYL01000044.1 GCA_009692825.1 Dehalococcoidia bacterium
GTATGGATATGATGGGTGGTATGGGTGGTATGGGTGGGATGGGAGGTATGGGAGGAATGGGCGGGATGATGTAAACCATCCCGGATTTTGCATTAAGAAAGAGCCCCGATTATCGGGGCTCTTTCTATTTCATGTTGTTCTCGAGCAACTACTACGGAAACAAACTGAATGCTTGATTTAGGCCAGTTATTCCGCTGGTGTTTGTTGTGCCTGTTGTTGTTTTGGCTGCTGTTGTCCGCTTCCGGCTGGTCCTATCCATATCGTTTGGACGTTCGTGAACTCGCGCACCCCGAACTCTGACAGCTCGCGCCCGTAGCCGCTTCGTTTGATACCGCCGAACGGCAGCCGCGGGTCTGACGCCACCATGCCGTTGATGAAGACGCTGCCGGCCTGTATCTCGCGCGCCAGCACCTTTGCCCGCGCTGTATCCGACGTCCACAGGCTGGCGCCCAGCCCGTACTTGGACATGTTTGCCATGCGAATCGCTTCGCTGCTGTCCCTGGCTATTGTTATCGATGCCACGGGGCCGAACGTCTCCTCTGAGAATGCCGCCATATCTGGCGTAACGTCCGTCAGTACCGTAGGCTCATAGAAATATCCCATTCGCTCAGGTCTGCGCCCTCCCAGGAGGAGCTTCGCGCCGGACTGCACTGAGCGCTGGACTTGGTTGTCCAGGCTCTCGCGTAAGTCTGCTCGCGCAAGCGGCCCTACCTGTGTCTCGCTTCGCATTGGGTCGCCCATTCTTAGCTTCGTTACAGCCTCAACGAACCTGCGCTCGAATTCTGGTGATATCTGCTCCGCAATGATAAATCGTTTGGCGGCGATGCAGCTCTGTCCGGTGTTTTGGTTACGCGCTTTTGCCGCAGTCTCTGCTGCTGCCTGTACGTCCGCGTCTGCCAGCACTATGAACGGATCTGACCCGCCGAGTTCAAGCACTACCTTTTTGAGATTTCTTCCGCTGGCCTCTGCAACCTTTGAGCCCGTGATATCACTTCCAGTAAGCGTTACTGCATGAATAGATGGTTCCTCGATCAGCTTACTAACGCGCTCCCTGGAGACGAGAAGAGTTTGGAATACGTTAGACGGGAAGCCTGCCTCTCGGAATACTTCTTGGATGGCCATCGCGCACTGTGATACATTTGACGCGTGCTTGAGCAATGCCACATTGCCTGCCATTAAGGTAGGCGCGGCGAAACGAAAGACCTGCCAGAATGGGAAATTCCACGGCATGATCGCCAGCACAGTACCCAGAGGCTCAAACGAAACGTAGCTCTGCGCCGCATTCGATTTGATATTCGTGGGTGACAGAAATCGTTTTGTGTTCTCGGCGAAGTAGTCGCATGTCAGCGCGCACTTTTCTATCTCTGCCTCTGCTTCGAGGATGGGTTTGCCCATTTCCGCCGTAATCATGCTAGTAAGCCGTATCTTGTTTTTTCGCAGGTATGAGGCGGCCAGCGTCATGAGTTTTCCGCGGTCAACGTACGTCTCTCTGCGCCACTTATTGAATGCGTGAGATGTTTTTTCTAGGGCACCGTTTACCTGCGCATCCGTAAATTCTTCGTACGTCCCGATAACTTCTTCGGTCGCTGGGTTTATTGATTTAAAAGTCATGGCTCTGCCTTCTGGTTAATACCGAATGATTTCTGACGGCATAATTTCTTCATGGTCTATATATCTGCCGCTGTCACCAGGGTATTGCTCATTTTTGGCTAGGAATGTTTCTTTCCAAATCTGGAAATAAAAAACCGTTTCTTTGTCTGCGCCCTGTAGAAATTGATGCTTCTCCACCTCTTTTTGGTACACGAGGTCGCTCATCTCTTTTTCTGCATGCTCCGTGAGGATACCAGATATGCCGCTGCCTTTGTCGAATGGATTCTTGGTTCTATCGATGATTTGAGCGGGTAGCAAAGGACGGTAAGCGTCCTTGAGGCACCACTTTTCTATCCATTTGTCGCTATACCTTATGAGCTTGCAGTCTATATGCAGACCCATCGCATATTTAACAAGAGCAATGTCCATAAACGGCTCTCTCGCCTCCACTGCCCATGCCATAGTCGTTCTGTCGAGCCGTTGCAGTTCAGTGCGGTGCAGGTTGTTCACTCCTTGTTTTAAGAGCCAAGGCCACAAATAGCGGTCGTAGCGCTGCAAATATTCGTAACCGGCGAATAGCTCGTCAGCGCCCTCGCCGCTAAGAACTACCCGCACATCCTTAGACGCTTCTTCCGCCACCAGGTAGTTAGCGACTCCCACCCTTACCAGGAACGGATTAAATGTTTCCGTATGCCATATGACTTTTGGAAGGGCATCTAGTATGTCTTTTCGCTTTACTATGCGTATGTGATGCTTCATTCCAAACGTCCTTGCCATCATCTCGCTATGGACCAGGTCGTCGGCGCCTTCTGTGCCTATCGTATAAGCGGGTATTCCGCGTCTGTTTGCGGATGCGTGATAAGCGATGATGCTGCTGTCCAGCCCGCCGCTTAGGAATACGCCTATCGGCCTGTCCGCCCTCATGCGTTTTACTACTGCCTTGCCGACTAGGCCCCTCAAGACCCCTGGAGAGTACACCGTGGGCGCTATGTTCATCTCACAGTATTTTTCGATGCCGTTCCTTGATATTAAGTGACCTGGTGGGACAGTCTGAATTATGCAGTTCAAGCCGAGCAGAGCCTTGCGCTCCGAGGCGAAATAGAAGTTTCCTTCTTCCTTCTCGTTTACGTAGTACAGAGGTTTAACTCCCATCTGGTCTCGTGCTGCATAGAAGCTTTTATCCGCTTTATCCCAAAGGCAAACAGCGAACATGCCGTCTAGCTTTTGAAACGCTGCGGTACCGAATTCTTCAAATGCGTGGGCCACGGTTTCAGTATCCCCACCGTTAGAAAAATCGTGAGCCTCCAGTTGTATTCTAAGTTGTTCGAAGTTATATATTTCGCCGTTAAAAACTGCTTTTATGTCGCCGTTTTCAGTGCTGGCGGGTTGCATACCATGTTCCGGGTCCATGATGCCTAGGCGGTGGCATCCCAGGAAAACACCGTCGTCTTGATATATCTCTGCTGAAAGCTGGTCTCCCCTGTGGCGCATGCTATCCAGCCGCTCGCGTAGCTTCTTATGATGGATAGTAGGGCCAAACGCGCCGAGGATTCCACACATAGCCTAAGTTTAACGCTTTTGATCTGATATTTTACGGGCAGTTTTAAGCTGACTTTGCGGCTGTAACTACAAAAACTGGGTCTGTATAAGAGGAGGATTTAGGGCTGGCGTCCAGTATCTTGGGCTCGTCCCAACCGGAAGAGTTTTTGAAATAGGATGCGATTAGGTCCCCGTGTTGTTCATCATTTAGCAGCTGCCAGATGAGGACTGCTTTTGTAGGAAACATACGGTTTGAATATATAACGTGGAATGATGCGCCCGGCTTGAGTACCCTGTTTACCTCTCTGAATACCGCTACAGGCTGAGTCATGTATTGGACGGATACGGTTACCACTGCCGTATCGAATGTATTGTCCGCGAAGGGCAGCTGTGGATTCTTGTTGAGGTTATGTATTACACGTTCGTCCAGCTGTGGGTTTTCGGCCAGCTCCACCTTGTTCATCCCAAGGCCGACCAGCTTTTGCTTTGAAAAGTTTTCCGGCAGATGGGAACGCCAGCTGCTCATGAGGTCCAGTATCACGCTATTGTGCGGAAGCGAAGTGTCCAGGTATTTGCTGATCGCTGCTACCGCATCGTCGTCTACGTGTACGACCAGTCGTGGGTAATCGTAGAAAAGCTCATCGTCTGAAGTGTCTTCTCTCCGAAACGATCCAAGAGGATATAAAGGTTGCTCTGATGACATACGTTAAGCGGAAGCTATTCCATACCTCTGTATGGCTGGCCCTGGATAGTAGGATAGCCCATAAATTCCAGCGTCGTTAAAATCTGGATCAGCGGCTTCTTCTCATTATCCAGTGTGATATGTATCAACTGTGTCTTATGGTCAGCCTTGACGTCAAGGACCCCCGGTATCGGTCTCACAGCGCCCTGCACGAATCTTTCGCAGATCTCACAATGGATTGAGTTGTTTTCCGCATCTAGCTGTATTTTTTCAATAGCCATTGGTCACCTTCATGGTTAAATTGCTAGTTCGCAAAGTATAACCTATAGACACCCGGACATGCTTCAGAGTTTATAACTGCCTATGTATAAAAAGATGGCGTAACTGATGATTATCATCAGTTACGCCATCTTAACAAATACCTTGGGCCGCCGTACCTATCGTTTCCGGCTTGCCGTACCTGTCTTGTTCCCATCGGCGGATGGATAGCATTCCCAGCTCGCTATTCTCTGTTGCGTCGATTAGCACATCACCTATTACTCCAGCATTATTCTTATCGATTGCGAGTATGGGCACTCTATTTTTTATGAACAAGTTGTCATCTTATTTTGGCTTGTCGAATACGAGAGACAGCGCACCCTGGGAAGGAAGAAGCCTTATGCTTCTTTGTTCTGTTTCCACAATCTCAATGAGCTTATGGGCAGCCCTATTGGTTATGTTGATTTGTCTTGCCTCCGCTTCCATAAACTTATCGCCGATAAACATTGCTGATCTTCCTTTATTGTCTCCACATGGTTAGTTTTGCCCATCCGGTGAGATGTCCGCCGAAACATTGCCAACCTCTCCTAACACTTAGCTTACAGCTAACCCGCGCAAGCGACAGGGTTATTTAATACTAATTCGTATAGATAGAAGGGCTAAACCTATTAGCTAATCAGGGTGTCTGGTAGCTTAGGGTTGATTAAGCGACAGTTTTGGGCGTGAGCTTGATATCGTTCCAGCTGCCGGCGTCCATCAGCTGTGCCCACCAGCCGTAAAACGAACGCTGGTTCAACTCGCTTGGATGGGCCTGCACGATTCCTGGAAACTGTTCGTGGCTGCCTTCATGGCCCACGCCAAGCTGTTGATTGATAGGGTAACGCTTTCCCATAAGTGTGCGTCCCGCTCCTGTGCACTGTATCCAGTTGTTCATATCGTCTGCGTCCATAGCGCCGCCCGGGCCCATCACGAATGTGTGCTTTTTGCGCAGAGCCTCTTTGACATCCGCTGGCGCGTCCTTATCCACAATGCAGTAAGACCATATCTCTGTCTTTTCAGGTCCTCTCGGGAGCCACACCCGCACGAAAGGGCTGGCATGATAGGAGAGGTTTGGGAAAACCGTGAATACTCCGCTTGTTGAAGCATTCTCAGCTCTGAGCGAGCCGACCCTTTTTTCTGCTTCCGTGAAGGTAAATGCCCGGTACTTCACTGTAATATCTGCGTTCGATTGATCAGTCCTGTTTCTCTCAGATGAAGACGCTAGATCTTCAAATCTAACTATGCCGTGGCCGTTGCCCGGGTGCGCCGTCCACCCGCCTTCGCCGTAGCGTTGGGGCTTGGCATTTCTTACCGCGCGTAGCGAACCGTGCGTCAGATATGTGTGGTACTGGTCGCCGGCGAAGTTATCGGCCGCGAATTTCCAGTTCGCGTTTATCACCCACCTGTGAACGCCGCCGATTACCTCAGTCCCGCCGGAGCGCCTGCTGAATATCATGTCCATGTACCATGCCATATCGCCTAGATAGTCGGATAGAGTTGGCGCCTGCTTGTCCCAGTTTGCGAATACCAGTCCTCTGAAGCTTTCGATGTTCGGCGCTTCCACGAGGCCCCACTGCGAGCGCTCCAGTTCTTCGAAATAAGCCTCCTTATATCCGGGAACACCAACGAGCTTGCCGTCCGTTGCAAATGTCCACCCGTGGTATGTGCACATGAACGATGGAGCGTTGCCAGCGTCCGCCCTGCAGATGCGGTTGCCTCTGTGCCGGCACATGTTTAGGAATGCATGTACCTTGCCCTTGGAGTCTCGTGTCAGCAGGATTGGGTCCTCACCCATGTATGAGGCGGCGAAGTCATTGTTCTTTGGGGTTTGAGACTCATGGCCGACGTATAGCCAGCTTCTGCCAAAGACTTGCTCCAGTTCTTGCTGGTAGATATCGCGGTCAACGAATATTCTTCGGTTCAGGTAACCGCGCTTGCTGTCTACCATGCTCGAATAAGTTGTTGTCATAAGAACCTCGTAAGCTGACTTCTACCCCATAATCCCCGCAGCCGATAATTTTGTCAAGGACGAAAATAATATTGCAGGCTTGATTGGATTTCAAAAGTTAAGAAGTATGACACATCTCATGGCTAATAAAAAAGAGGCTAGGTTTTAACTGGCCTCTTTTGAGATTCTTTTTAAGCGAAAGCTTAGCTGATCGTGCGCGGCGCCAGCTTCACTTGGTTCCAGCTTGGAGCATCCATGAGCTGAGCCCAGAAGGTATAGAACTCTCTCTGGCAGACCTCGCTTGGGGCAAGGTTTGCTGTGCCTGGATAGCCCTCAATCTTCGTGTCGTGGTTGAGCCCAAGCATTTGGTTAAGAGCGACCTTTTTGCCCATAGGAGTCTTTCCTATGGCTGTGCACTGCAGCCAGTTATTCATGTCATCCTGGTCCTGGTTGCCGCTGGGTCCCATCATCCATGTGTGCCTAAGTCTGACTGCCTCCTTAACTTCAGGTGACATATCCTTTTCCACGAAGCACCATGACCAAACTTCAGTCTTTTCTGGCCCTCGTGGGTGCCAGTTCCTCATGAAAACCTGATGCGAAAAATTCGGGAATACTGTAAACACGCCACCGGTGCTGCCGGTATTGGCGCGAAAATCGCCTAGCCTCTTTCTGGTTTCGGGAAGGGTGTTCCTGTGATATTGCGCAATGCTGTCTGGAAGTCCTTCCCCGCTTGTGTTGTTAAAGCCCTGGCCTGAACCCACACGGACCGTTCCGTGTCCGTTGCCAGGCGTCATTGACCAGCCGCCCTGTCCAAAGTAGCCAGGTCTTGGCCCGTTACCTCGCGCAGCCTGCATCGAAGCATGTGTCAGGTACGTGTGGTAACCGTCGCCTGCGAAATTGTCGGCGCCTAGTTTCCAGTTGCAGCTCAAAACCCATCTGTGGGTACCAGAGAGTACTTCGATGCCTCCGCCAGTCCTGTCAAACGCCATGTCCATGTACCAGGCCATATCGCCAAGGTAATCGCGGAGCGATGGTGCGCTCTTGTCCCATGTCGCAAACACGAGACCACCTTTAGCAACGTCCAGCTGTCCAGCCTCCACCAGTCCCCACTGTGATCGGTCCAGTTCTTCGAAATATGCTTCTTTGTATCCTGGCACTCCTACGAGCTTGCCATCAGTAGCAAACGTCCAGCCGTGGTATGTGCACATGAACGACGGGGCATTGCCGGCATCAGCACGGCAGATGCGGTTGCCCCTGTGGCGGCACATGTTCAAAAATGCGTGCAGCTTGCCTTTGCTGTCTCTGGTTAACAGTATTGGGTCTTCGCCCATGTAATTTGCAAAAAAATCATTGTTTTTTGGCACCTGGCTTTCAGTGCCTATGAAGAGCCAGCAGCGCCCAAAGACCTGCTCCAGCTCCTGTTGATAAATATCCTTATCGCTGAATAGACTCCGGTTCATAGTTCCGGTCTTGTTGTCCACCATGCTTCTTATGGAAGTTGTAGGCATAACAGATGACCTTCTTTCAGTAAGTTTGCAGAAACATTTTAAGCAAATATAGCACGGATAAAAAGTTCTGATAGATTTTAGGCATGGCGAAGGCGCATCCTTAAGTTAAAAGGAGCGCAGAAACAAGTATTCCTAGCGCGTCTTCGGGTCGATGTGGATGCCGTCCCAGCTCGGGGCATCCATGACCTCAGACCAGCGATCATAGAAGAAGCGCGCGTTGTTCTCGCTGACGTTCGGCGAAAGCGTCCCCGGTATCAGCTCGCTCTTCGTCTCGCGATTCATGCCCATCTGGATATTCATTGGGTACTTGCGTCCCTCATGGTAGTTGCCGGACTTGGTGCTCTGGAAGAAATTGTTCCCGTCGTCCTGCTCAAAGGTACCGCTTGGGCTGAAGCATAACGTCAGCCTTCTTCTGATGGCCTCGCGTACTTCGGGCGGTGCCTTTGCGTCCACGATGCAGTACGTCCACAGTTCCGTCTTTCCCGGGCCTTTTGGATGCCAGTTGCGTATCATGCAGCCGCTGAACCCGAACCATGTGAAGTTTGGAAATATCGTCGCGATGCCCATGCTTACCTGCTTGGCACGCTGAGAGCCGAGCCTCTCTCTAAGCTCAGGTATGTTCGCTTCGAAATATGGCTTCGCGTCCTGGGTAGAAGCAAGCATCTGAACATTCAGGTCTGATCCGGTATACCCGCCGATGATGCAGTGTCCATTGCCCGTGTGCACATTGAAGCGGGTTGCGTCCGTGCTCATCTGGCCGGTTGTGGTTCTGCGGTTGATGTTGGCCGCGCCTACCGAGCCGTGGGATATCGGCACGTGGTGGTTATCGCCGCCGAAGTTCTCGGCGCCGAATTTCCAGTTGCACGGGAATGGCCAGCGGTGAGCCCCTGTTATAAGTTCTGCGCCTCCGTCGCGCCTGTCAACGACGAGGTCCATGTACCAGGTGGCGTCGCCAAGATAATCGAGAAGAGACGGCGCTTTCTGGTCCCACGTCGCAAATATCAGGCCTTTGTAGCTGTCTGTGCGTGCTTCCACCAGGCCCCACTGCGAGCGGTCCAGTTCTTCGAAATAGGCTTCCTTGTATCCGGGCACGCCTACCAGCTTGCCGTCCGTTGCGAATGTCCAGCCGTGGTATGTGCACATGAACGATGGCGCATTGCCTGCGTCCGCTCTGCAGATGCGGTTACCCCTATGGCGGCACATATTAAGAAAGGTGTGCAATTTGCCTTTGGCATCGCGCGTGACGAGGATTGGGTCTTCGCCCATATAGTTGGCTACGAAATCGTTGGGCTTCTTGACCTGGCTCTCGTGGCCGACGAATAGCCACATGCGGCCGAATATCTGCTCAAGCTCCTGGGCATAGATCGCCTCGTCGGTGTAAATGCTTCTGTCGAGGAGGCCCTTCGATGAATTGACCATCGATTTCATCGAGCCAGATACTGTCGTCATAATCCGAGCCCTCCAATGTGGTTAGCGTTACATTAAATGATATGCCTTTAATATATCCACATGTCAGAAAGGATGTCAATCCCCATTATTAGCTTTTGTGATTAATCATCTGGAATTTATCAGGAATTCATCGTACCGTCTCAAATCATCCCAAGACTACCCGTTCGGGTAGGTGCATCTTTTTATATCGGTATTACCCTTCCAGCAAACCTTCCTATTGAACGAAGTACCACATTGCTTTTTCCAGGCGAGCCCGACAAAAAGAAATCAAACTTACGGAGTCCCTTCACGCTAACCGCGCTTAATTGCAACATGTGCAAAGAGTTCACGGTTTTCGAAGCGATGGACTTCCACGGGAGTTACCTGGTTTGCAATAGCTGTGGTTTCATAGA
>SHYL01000045.1 GCA_009692825.1 Dehalococcoidia bacterium
CATACCTCCCATCCCACCCATACCACCCATACCACCCATCATATCCATACCTCCCATCCCACCCATTCCATCGTCCATGCCCATGCCGCCGGCCGGGGCCTGGAACAGAGGCTGCGGAGGCTCCGGTATATCGCTTATGAGGCTTTCGACAGTCAATACCATGGTGGCAATGCTGGCGGCGTTCTCAAGAGCGGTGCGCGTGACCTTTGCGGGATCGATGATGCCGCTGGCAATCATGTCGCAGAACTCTTTCGTCTCGGCATTAAAGCCCCAATTTTTCTTCTTGCTGGCCCTGATGGTGTTTATAACGATGCTCCCAGTAGCGCCAGAGTTTTCGCATAAGAGCCTGATAGGCTCTTCAAGCGCTTTCTTGAGAACCTGAGCTCCGATCATCTCATCGCCTTTGAGTCCAAGCTTGTCGATGATTCCGCTTATCGCCAAGAGCGTGGTACCGCCGCCAGGGACGATGCCTTCCTCAACGGCTGCTCGGGTTGCGGCAAGCGCGTCTTCTACCCTGGCCTTTCGCTCCTTAACTTCGATCTCAGTGGCTCCGCCCACTTTAATAATGGCGACGCCACCGACGAGCTTGGCAAGTCTTTGCTGAGCCTGCTCCTTATCGAACTGTGTGCCGGCCTTCTCGATCTGAGCTTTTATCTCCCTAATGCGGCCTTCCAGGAGCTTGTCCGTTCCCGCGCCTTCGATGATAGTTGTCTTGTCTTTGTCGGAGATGATTTTGCGGGCATGACCAATATCGTCCTCGGTTATCTTATCGAGCTTGTTACCCAGCTCTTCGCTCATGACCCGGCCGCCCGTAAGAAGCGCCATATCCTCAAGGTTCTCTTTACGGTGATCGCCGAACCCTGGAGGTCTAACAGCCAGAGCATTGATAGTGCCACGGAGCTTGTTGACCACGAGCATAGCGAGGGCTTCACCTTCAACATCGTCTGCGATTATGAAGATGTTTTTGTTCATAGGGATTATTTTCTCGAGCGCAGGCACAATATCCTGGGCTGACGAGAGCTTCTTATCAGTAATAATGACAGCTACATCTTCAAGTATCGCTTCCATACGCTCAGGATTGGTTATGAAATAAGCGCTGATAAAACCGCGGTCGAATTGCAATCCTTCGACGTACTCGACCTCGATGCCCATGCCCTTGGACTCTTCAACGGTGACGACGCCGTCTTTGCCGACCTTCTCCATGACATCTGAGATAGTGTTGCCTATCTCCTGTTCATGGGCGGACAGCATGGCGACCTGTGTTATCTGATCCCTTCCTGTTACAGGTGTGGAAAGACGCTTAATTTCAGCTTTAAGGGCCGTGACAGCCTTATCTATTCCCGTCTTCATTTCCATAGGGTTTGCGCCTGCCGCGACGCGCTTGAAGGCTTCGTGGATAATGGCCTGGGCAAGCACCGCAGACGTAGTGGTGCCATCACCGGCAACGTCGTTGGTCTTTGCAGATGCTTCCTTCACAAGCTGGGCGCCCATATTCTCAAATGGGTCCGGAAGGTCTATCTCTTTAGCAATGGTTACACCATCACTGCAGATAAGAGGCTCACCCCAGCGCTTATCCAGGATAACGTTACGCCCGCTCGGCCCGAGAGTGGGACGCACAGCGTTCGCTACCTTGTCCACACCAGCGCGAAGGTACTTCCTTGCTTCTTCACCAAAAACGATCTGCTTGGCCATGTTTGCTCCTTAACCTACCTGAGCTTCGTTAAAATATCGCTTTCGCGTACTATGAGGTAGTCCTCGTTGTCCTCACGCCATTCCTGGCCTGTGTACTTGGTGAACAACACTTTGTCACCAACCTTAAGATCCAGAGGTATAAGTTTCCCGCTTTCGGTCATTCTGCCGCGGCCTACCGCGACAACTTTACCCTGTTCAGGCTTTTCTCTCGCGGTATCAGGCATGATCAGTCCACTCTTGCGAACTTCTTCAGCAGAGACAGGTTTGACGACCACGCGCTCTCCAAGGGGGATAACTTTGCGAGCCATAAATAAAACCTCCGAGAATGTTTAGGAATGAAATCCAGCCCAAAAATGCTATCAGAGTTAGGCGGAAATTGCCAATACTGTGATAACGTTATGTAATGTTGATGGCTGTGGGATTATCTATTAGTTATGGATTAGTATTGGTAGCACAGCCTCAACTAGTTATTAATGGGGAGCATAAACATGAATATAGGCATACCCAGGTCTGGAATCGTTGGGCAAACGATAGGCACAAAAGTCGTCAGTCTAGGCCATAAGGCAAAGCATGGAACGAGAGATCCTGTAAAACTGAGGGAGTGACAAAGCACAACGGGCGATTTAGCCAGCATCGGGAGCTTTTCTGACGCTGCGGCGTTCGGAGAAATCATAATCAACTGCACAGTTGGAACTGCCTCGATTGCTGCTCTGAAGATGGCGGGAGCGGCCAATATAAAAAACAAATTATTTATAGATATATCTAACCCGTTGGATTTCTCCCGAGGGATGCCCCCAACCCTTACAGTCTGCAATACCGATTCGCTGGGCGAACAGATACTGCGAGCGTTTCAGGATACAAAAGTCGTTAAAACACTGAACACCGTCACGGCGTCACTTATGGTCAATCCGGGACAAATCAATGGAGAGCACTCATTTTCTTAAGCATCAAGGATTCATCTGCGAAGAAACAGGCAGAAGACATCGTAAGGAATTGGTTCGCCTGGAAATCTGTTATAGACCTTGGCGATATCACCAGCGCCCGGACAACCGAGATGTTTCTGCCGCTCTGGATAAGCTTCATGGGAGCAATGAAGACGCCGTTATTTAACTTTCAAATTATGAAGTAACAAAAACTGTCTACTAAAGACTCAGCGCACCCCTGTATAATGGCGGAAATCTATGAAGACCTCCGCAAAGTCTCCAAAGTTTTCTTCCACAACAACACGTAAGCCACGCTTCTATTACGGGTGGGTTATCGTTTGGTCTATGTTCACGATTTCCATCGTGACGACCAGCATGGGAGCAGCCAACCTGGGATTCTTCATAAAACCCATGAAGGCAGAACTAGGCCTGAGCCAGGCTGACTTCGGGTGGATGAATACGGCACGCATGCTGGCGGCCGCAGTCTCCAGCGTGGCTATCGGTAGGATACTCGATAAGCACGGGCCAAGGGTACTGTTGTCTGTGATAGCTGTACTGATGGGCGGCGGCCTTGTACTGATGGGATTCATAAACAGCGCGTGGCAGGCCATATTCATATTCGCTTTCCTGGGACTGATAGGTTCGCAGGGCGGTTCACAGCTGATCACCACCACTACTCCTGCCAAGTGGTTCAAGCGCAAGCGTCCGCAGGCTATTGCTTATGTGTACGTGGGCATACCGCTGGGAATAGTTTTCGCATACCCATTAACGCAGTGGCTGATAGACGCCTACGGATGGAATGTAGCGTGGATAGTCCTTGGTGTGGGCGGTATGGTGATAATGCTGCCGATATCTGCACTACTGCTGCGCAGAGCGCCGGAGGATATGGGGCTAAACCCAGACGGGGCAACCGACGGTGAAGAGACTGTGGCAAGAGAAGCGGCGGGGCCAAGACGAGAGGAGCTCTGGACCCGAGGTCAGGCGATGCGGACGCCGGCATTCTGGGCGCTTACGGTCGCTTTCGGAGTGCAGATGTTCGTCACCAATAGCGTCAACCTGTTCAGGATAACGCACTTCCAGGAGCATATAAGCGACAGGGTTGTGTCATACGTCGGTCCGTCAGACGGGCTTAGTTGCGCGGCAATGGCGCTCTGCGCCGGAGCCCTTGTTATAAAGATTGGCGTAAAACCTACGGTGATAACCGGGTTCTTATTGTTAGCCTTAAACTTTGTGCTCGTCATATACACGACGAACGCGACAATGATGTTCTTATCGAGCGCGGCGTGGGGAGTGTCGCTAGCAATACTCGGGGTAATACAGAGCACAATATGGGCAGATTACTACGGCAGGGATAACCTGGGATCCATAAGAGGGGTATCCATGTTGTTCGTCATGGGATTCGCGGCAACGGGTCCGCCTCTAGCCGGCTATATGGCAGACCTCACCGGAGGCTTCGCACCGATGTTATGGATAGACACCGCAATGCTGGTGGCGATGACAGTACTGATCGCGCTCACGCCGGCACCCCGGAAAAGGATGCGTACTGTCTAGTTACATGTGCGCTTCAACGCCCTTTTTGGATGCAGCCATCTGTTTAGCCATAATGGCTTGTTTCGGCACCACACATATGTCATTGGCCAGGTGAAGGAACCCAAGCAGACGTATGAACATGCCAGAGATATCGATCTGGTACCACTTCAACCCATGGAACGCAGACTTAGGGAACGCATGATGGTTGTTGTGCCAGCCTTCGCCTAACGCGAGAACTCCAATGAGCCAGTTGTTGGTGCTAAGATCGTGCCCCTTGTTGAAGTCCTGGGTGCCAAATGAGTGCCCTAATGAATTAACGCTCCATGTCACGTGATGGACTACAAAGACGCGAACAAGCCCGGCCCAGATAAATCCAGACCATCCACCCAGGAGAAACGGGAGAACCAGTCCAAGGATAGCCCAGAATCCGGCGGTCTTCGTAACGAACATTACGATCGGGTCATTCAGCTGCTTCTGCGCATATATATTAGGATCAATTCTTCTTTTGTTAAATAGCCATCCCGCATGAGCGTGCCAGAGGCTTTTCATAGGGCTGTGTGGGTCAGCATCTTTATCTGCGTTAGCGTGATGCTCGAGGTGAGTAGTCGCCCATGTTAAAGGGGTACCCTCAAGAGACCAGACGCCCAGTATCAAAAGTATCAGCTTCACAACCGGATTGGCGTGGAAACTGTAATGGGTAAGCATCCTGTGATAGCCTACGGTAACTCCGAGGGCAACAGCGAAAGAAAATGCCCCGAATAATATCAGGTCTTTACCTGAAACCCATCCTAATCCAACTGTGATTGCGAAAAGTGTAGCAGCAAACGGGATAATTAATATGTTAAGCACAACTCCCTGGTGGAAACGGTGTTTAACAGGGGATGATTGTTTAATCAAAAGCCGAATTTCTCCGATCTGGCCCAAGTACGAATAAGAATTTCTTGCCACAGATAGGATAGCATTGCCATCAATCAATATCTTGACATTAGCTGATACATATTCATCAAGTTTCAGCGAAAAATAGACGTGAACCTGTATGGTACAATTTAGACAGTCTGGATCGGCTTACGTGTTCCATTTCAGTCACTTTCCCCAGGATTGACTCTTGCCACGCTCGCCTATTACGCTGAAATCCATGGCATTTCGCTGTACAGACCATGCCATGCGAATCAATTTCTTTTAAACAAAAGTGGAGGTCTCAGATAGCTTTAGCGGTGTTAACCAATCGTTTTTCACCGACAACATAGCCAATACCCGAATATGACAACTAATCAAACAGTTCACAATCCCTTTAGCACCACAGCCCGCGAAACAACCGACGATACCTTTAACGGGCTTGGTATCGAACCGAAAATCCTCGAAATCCTATCCCACCTTAAATTCACCAAACCTACCCCAATCCAAAAGAGTGCTATCCCTATAGCTATAGAGGGTCAGGACGTAGTTGGGATAGCACAAACCGGAACAGGCAAAACGCTGGCTTTCGGAATTCCAATGATTCAGCGTATATTACCGAACAATTCAAGAGGCCTGGTTATACTACCGACCCGAGAATTAGCTATCCAGGTAAATGAATCCCTGCAGAAATTAGGCGGACCGCTCGGATTAAGGACCGCAGTCCTGATAGGCGGCGGGTCTATGGGCCATCAAAGGTCCGACTTAAGCAGGCAGCCGCACATTATCGTTGCGACGCCAGGCAGGTTGATAGACCACCTTCAGCAGAGAACCGTTCGCCTTGACAGGGTGCAAATCCTGGTATTAGACGAAGCGGACAGGATGCTGGATATGGGATTTGCTCCCCAGATAAAGCAGATTTTGCAGAGCGTGCCTAAACAACGGCAGACGCTATTATTTTCTGCGACGATGCCGCAAGAAATCGTTCAGATCGCTACTTCTTACATGCGAATGCCAGTGCGAGTCGAGGTTGCGCCAGCGGGAACGATGGCGGCGAATATCACTCACGAATTGTTCTTCGTAAATAAGGAAGACAAGCAGAGATTACTTGAAAGCCTCTTATACCAGTACAAGGGAAGCATCCTCGTTTTCTCGCGTACTAAGTACGGAGCTCAAAAAATTACTCGAATGGTGGACAACTTAGGCCACAAAGTTGCAGAAATCCACTCTGAACGAACCCTGAATCAACGCGTAGAAGCATTAAACGGGTTCAAGTCCGGCAAGTACCGCATTTTGATCGCTACGGATATCGCCGCACGCGGTATCGACGTCAAAGAGATCGAGGTTGTCATCAACTACGATCTGCCTGACAATCCGGACGATTACCTGCACCGCACAGGACGAACAGGCCGTGCCGGAAGCGAAGGCCACGCAATATCTTTTGCTACGCCAGATCAGAAGCGTGACGTAAAGGATATAGAGCGGCTAATGAAGAAAACTCTGCCAGTCTCAACTTTGCCAATCACACCGACCAGAAAAATCACTCCTGAGGAACTGAAGGACCCAAAACCCTACAGCGTATTCAGGGGAGGACCTAAAGGGTCGCGCTTCGGCTCACGCCGTTAATTAAGCTGCGCCTGCCCCTGCAATGCAGAACATACATTCAGACCAAGCAGGCTCTCCAGCTAACCATTACGATGTCATAATCATTGGGGCCGGAGCCGCCGGGCTGATCTGTGCTATCGAGGCGGGCAAACGCGGGCGCAAAGTGCTCATGCTAGAGCATACGGACCAAGTGGGGAAAAAAATACGGATATCCGGCGGCGGACGCTGCAACTTTACGAATATCCACGCGACACCAGACGATTATCAGTCCCGTAATAAACTCTTCTGCGTCTCGGCTCTTACCCGCTACACGCCGCAACACTTCATAGCGCTCGTTGATAAGCACAAAATCGCGTGGCATGAAAAGAAACTCGGTCAGCTTTTTTGTGACGGCCCTGCTCAGCAGATCGTGAATATGCTCGTCTCAGAATGCGAAGCGGTAGGAGTAACGATACGCCTCAACTACGACATAAGCAGCGTGAAGGAAGATGCCAACTTTTTAGTCGAGAGCAACCAGCAGCCCGTGACCTCAGATTCGCTCGTGATAGCCACAGGCGGACTGTCCATACCGAAGATGGGCGCCACAGGATTCGCTTACGAGATTGCCAGCCAATTCGGCATCAGCGTTACGCAAACCAACCCCGGCCTCGTACCATTCGTATTTAACGGGCAAGAGATTGAGTTTTACAAACGACTTGCCGGCGTTTCGATACCTTGCACTGCAACCTGTTCCGGAGTGACGTTTGCCGAAAACATGCTGTTCACCCATAAAGGCGTGAGCGGGCCGGCGATACTCCAGATATCTTCCCACTGGAAGAATAACAATAAAGTACACCTTGACCTGCTCCCGGATTTCAACCTGCTCAGTCATCTGAAAGACCAGCAAACAGCCAGACCAAAAGTAGAGCTGGCTACAGTATTATCGGCATTGCTGCCTGCAAACTTCGTGAAGGCTATGTGCGAGAAGACATTTACCAACCAGCCAATGAACCGTTTCTCCTTAAAAGACCTCACCGGTATTACTAACACCCTGAAGGACTGGACTATACAACCCGACGGGACGGAAGGGTACCGAACAGCCGAGGTCACAACAGGTGGAGTGGATACGAAAGACATTTCGTCAAAGACGATGTGCGCATTGAAGGTTCAGGGGCTATTCTTTATCGGCGAGGCTGTGGACGTAACAGGACCGCTTGGCGGGTATAACTTTCAGTGGGCGTGGGCTTCAGGATACTGCGCGGGGCAATACGCATAGCTCTTACTTCGGGTTCAAGTCCTGCTTGCTTTGGGTGTAAGCTCACCATTCATACTTAAGTACATCCATTGCAATTCTTCTCTAAGATCCCCGGGTTCTTTCCATAGGCCGCGATTGACTGCCTCGAGAAGTCTTTCGAGTATCTGCTTGAGCGCCCAGGGATTGCTTTGCTTAAAAAATCCTGCATCTTTGGATCGAGAATATAGGCCAGGGTTAAACGCTCGTACATCCAATCATCCACTAAGTCGCTCGTGGCATCGTAACCGAAGATGTAGTCTACGGTTACGGCAAGCTCCATGGCACCCTTATACCCATGACGTTGGATGGATGTAATCCATTTAGGATTAACGACGCGTGACCTGAAAACCCTCATAGCTTCTTCCTTCAAGTCTCTAACTCTTGGACTGCTGGGGTCTGAGGAGTCGCCGAAGTATTTCAACGGACTTTTACCGTTGAGCGTTTTTATGGTCGCTATCATGCCGCCGTGAAACTGGAAGTAGTCGTCTGAGTCGAATATGTCATGCTCACGGTTGTCCTAGTTCTTTACAGCGCTCTTTACGTTTGTAAGCGTCCTCGCGAACTGCGACCTGGCATCCGTACCAAACTCTCCGCTCGTGTAGGCATAGCCTCCCCAGTTAAGGAAGGTCTGCGCAAGGTCAGACTCTTTTTGCCAGTTGCCGGCATTTATAAGCGGTAATATGGCTGCGCCGTAAGAACCAGGCTTTGAACCAAAGATACGATACCCAGCATTGACGATCGCACCCTTCGCCGTCGAACCGTTTTTGATCAGGGCTTCCTTTTCAGCTTTGAAATGAGCCGCGACGTAATTCTTAACTGCAGGCTCATTGAGGTAAGCCACGGTATGAGAAGCATCATCCATCAACGAAATCAAATCCGGGAAGGCGTCTCTGAAAAAGACGGATATCCTGCAAACGACATCTACCGCTGGGCAGGCCGCCTACTTGCAGAACTAGGCAGGATCGAACTGCCTGAGCTGCACAACATAAGCAAGCATCGTTGAGTTTCGGTCTACTCTGTTAATTATTCGTATCTAAGCGCGTCTATAGGATTGAGTCTGGCCGCGCGATACGCCGGATAAACTCCAAAAACCAGTCCTGTTATAACCGATACTCCGAGAGCTAATACAACTGTGGACACGTTCATAACTGTAGGTATACTCTGGCCGGCGATGTCCAGCCTGGGTATGATCCTGGAAACGCCCCAGCCAGCCAGCACGCCAAGACCGCCGCCGACAGCGCTCATGGCGGACGCTTCCATCAAGAACTGGGTCAGGATATGCCCCCTCTTCGCACCGACGGCCTTACGCAGGCCAACCTCACGAGTACGCTCCGTAACGGAGACGAGCATGATGTTCATGACTCCCACTCCGCCTACGATAAGAGAGATGCCAGCCAT
>SHYL01000006.1 GCA_009692825.1 Dehalococcoidia bacterium
CATCGGCGCAATCATGGACCTTGTTACCTCATCCAGAGGTGAATATGTAAAGATGGAGTACTTGGACTCTAAACCAGCGCAGGTAGGAGACCGTGAAAACTCCGAACCCGCAAAGGACCCGCGAGTATTGCTAGCCTACAAGGTTCCTCTGGCGGAAGTACTGGTGGATTTCTACGATCAGTTGAAATCTCGAACACAGGGATATGCATCGCTGGATTACAACGTAACTGATCACCGTCCCAGCGAACTTGTAAAACTGGATATCCTAGTGAACGGTATACCTGTAGACGCGTTGTCCAGAATCTCGCATAAGAGTGATGCCTATCAACAGGGAAAGGCTCTAGTTGAAAAGCTTAAGGAGCTCATACCCAGGCAATTATTTGATGCGCCTATACAAGCCGCAATCGGCAGCAAGATTATCGCGAGAGAGACCGTAAAGGCTAAACGCAAGGACGTGCTCGCCAAATGTTACGGCGGCGACGTCTCACGCAAACGCAAGCTTTTGGAAAAACAGGCCGAGGGCAAGAAACGAATGAAGATGGTGGGCAGTGTAGAGATCCCTCAGGAAGCATTCCTGGCGGTTCTTAAAATGGAGAGAGAGTAAGCTAGTCCTTGGGCTTGCTTAGCAGGGACTTAATGTATTCTCTGAATTCTCCGCTAATATTCTTGTCTTTCAGCGCAAATGCGACCGACGCCTTCAGGAGTCCCAGAGGATTGCCGACATCAAACCTCGTTCCAGTCAACTCACAAGCGTAAACACTTTCCTGACTAATAAGCGTGTTTATGGCGTCCGTAAGCGGTATTTCGCCCAGTGCGCCTGTCTGCTTTACCTGAAGCTTCCGAAAGACCTCAGGCGATAGTATGTACCGGCCGACGATACCTAAATCTGACGGCGCCTTATCTGCGGACGGCTTCTCTGTCATGCTCATAACGCGGTATGTCTTATCAGACAGCTTTTTGGGCTTTATGACACCATAAGCACTTATTCTTTCCATTGGAACACGCTGAACAGCAACGATTGAGCCACCAAGCTTGCCGTAAACGTTTAAAAGCTGCTTAAGGGCTGGTATCTCCGCATCGATAATATCGTCTGGCAAAAGTAAGGCAAAAGGCTCATTACCTATCGAATCCTTTGCCATCAGAACCGCATGCCCAAACCCAAGCTGCTCAGTCTGCTGCACAAAGTGGAACTCTGCCATTTTAGATATAGCACGAACCTGTTCCAATAACTCCGGCTTTTTCGAGAGAGCTTTTTCCAAAGCGGGAGAAGGGCTGAAGTAGTCCTGCATGGAATTTTTACCTGCGTTTGTGACAACAGTGATATCGCGTATTCCACACATGACTGCTTCTTCTACAACATAGTGAATCATCGGGCGGTCCAGCAGCGGGAGCATCTCTTTCTGAACAGATTTGGTGGCGGGCAGGAACCGTGTTCCCATGCCTGCGGCAGTTATTACCGCTTTGCGTATCACGTTAGGCATGTTTTTGCTCAGTGTTTCTATTTGGGTAACTATTGGGAGTGCCTGGAGTCGGGACTTCTATCTCAGCTTGATCGAAAGCCCTTTTAAGCCGCAGCCTGTATTCTCCGGCAACATCCCATCGCTTTGTCGGAAGAGTTTCCACGATGACTTTCATTTCAACACCAGTCGATGAAAAATTTTCTACGCGCAGGAAATATATGGCTTCATTCATGAAAGGCCCCCATTTGGGATCCATCTTCATCTCTTCACCAACCGCATCTATTATCTCGATGCATTTAGCTAGGTCTTCGCTATACGCAACAGTAATATTCAAATTCACGCGTGACCTGAACCTGGTCAGGTTGCTACTGGTCTTTATCTCCCCGTTCGGCATCGAATGAACCGTTAAGTCGAAGTCTCTAAGTACCGTACGCCTGAGGTTGAAGTCTTCAACGAGTCCCGATACGCCTGCGATACTCACAACATCGCCTACTCTAAACTGATCCTCCATCACTATAAATACTCCTGCAAGCAACTCGCGTACCATGTTCTGCGCCCCGAATGCTAGAGCTAGGCCGATAATGCCTGCGCCAGCCAGCAGTGGTGCAATGTTAACTCCCAGCTCGGAAATGATCATGAAGAAGGCCATCATGATCACTACTGTCGAAACAGCAGAAGATACCACACGCTCTGGAGTCGCTATACGCTTAGCGACATCTTCAGGTCTGTCATCATTACCGTTTACCGTGACGGCATGCCTTACAAACTGCGGGATAAACACCTTCACCACTCGCATGATAACTATGCTAACCAGCCCAATTCCAATTATGGTTATAAGCCGCGACGCCAGCCATCGCCCAAAATCAGCAGCTAGATTGCCAATATTGCTAAGCGAATTGGATGTGTCTACCACGAGAGTATTTGCTACAGAAAATCCAGCCGCAGTCAACACAAAGGCTGAAATCAAGAAAAGAAGAATGCGGGTGGTTCCTTTTTTATACGCTGAAAGGTCCGCGTGGATAAGGTCATCCCTCCACTGATAAAATGCCTCGACTCTTTTTAGGAGGACCCACCAAACGATCAAGATAACCGCGGCCAAAAGTCCTCCGGCTACACCGATCCACCAAAGTGGACGCGCATTCTCAAGAACTAGAACAAGTTCCATGTCAGACTCCAGTCGGCATAGCTTAAATAACCCGAGGATTCAGTTGATTGAAAGTTACAGGAAAATCAGGATAACCGTAAAGGTAAATCAAGCTAAATTATAAACCAACGTTTAGGGCAAGACCGCGTTTATGCAATGCAAGTATGTAAAATAGTCCTTGCGCGTCCGTAGCTCAATTGGACAGAGCATCAGACTTCGAATCTGAGGGTTCAGGGTTCGAGTCCCTGCGGGCGCACCACATAGGTATCTAGCTAGTCTTTGTGCTTGAATGTGCTTCTCAGAATATCCATGAACCACATGACCGGCTTAGACAATGTTTTCCCGTGCAGAGTTACAGTTCCAACCTGATCTACAGGCATAAGAGTCCCAAGATTGATCACGCCAACTTTATCTCTATCTTCGTGTTCTATACTTAGGCGCGGTCCCACAGAGATTCCCATGCCCAAAGCTACGTAGCGCTTTATCATATCCATACCGTCTAACTCCATAACTATTTCATAGTTAAGGCCTTTTCGCTTGAACTCTTCCTCCAGCATCGTCCTAGTGTACGTTCCGCGGCCCATCAAAATCAGAGGCCACTCGGCAATCTGGTCAAGCCTGGTGATCTGCTGCTTAAGCAATGGATGCTGCGCAGGGGTAATAATCACGCGTTCATAAGGAAATAGCCCTTCGAAATCAAAATCTCGTTTGCGCTCATGCCCGGGAAGTATGCCTACATCAGCCTCGCCATCAGAAAGCATCTGTAAGATTTCGGCGCGCGTGCCTGAGCGCACGATCAACTTAACGTGAGGGTGCTCTTCGATAAATTTCTTCGATACACTTAGCAGGGCATGCGAAATGATTTCATACGTGGAGCCAATCCGGACCGGGCCCTGTTCTTCAGCAGATGCCGTTTTCGCAGCAAGGCCATCTATACCCTGAAGCAAAGGCTCAACAAGCTCCATCAGTTTGATAGCTGCAGAAGTAGGCTGAAGCGGACGCTTAACCCTGTCAAACAGCAGGACGCCGAGTTCATCCTCAAGCTTCTTGATGTGCATTGTTACGGTTGGTTGGCCAAGTCGAAGCTGCTTAGCTGCTTTAGAAACGCTTTTAAGTCTCCCGACCGCATGAAAGCTTTTCAGTTCTCTGATTTCCATACTCACCTGCTATATCAGAAATATATATAGTGTTTATTAGTTCATATCTATTGACATGATAGTATCTATAAACGACAATTAAGTCAAATCTCAAAGAAAGGAGGGGTTCAACAAATGTTCAAAGAACTCTTGACTCAGATAAACAAGTCTCGCAAGTCGGAGCTCGAAGCCTACCTGATGGATATCCATCGAATGGGCTTACAGGGAGCTCCTTCATTAGAAGATGCGCGCAAAGACTACATCAAAAGTCGCGATCTAATGACAATTAAGATCATCTAAAAACCAATTCCCGCTCGCTGAAAAGTGAGTGGGAATTGTTTTATGTAGAAGTTCACGAAAAACGTTCGCATCCCTAATAATTTCCAAACTCAAAACTCCATGCCCGGTTGAGCCTTTATTCCCTGGTCCCTGTAAGGATGCTTGATTTCTCGCATCTCAGTGACGAGATCTGCATAATCTATAAGCTCCTGCGGGGCTCCGCCGCCCGTAATGATCACATGCATCATGGGTTTCCGTTTTTTCAAGGTCTCAATCACTTCTTCGACTTTTATCCAGTCATATTTGAGCGGGTAAGTAAATTCATCAAGAATAATTATGTCTTCCTTGCCCTCTAAGATGGCATTTTTGCATTTTTCCCATTGAGCCCTAGCTATTTCGCTCGTGTTATCTATGTCTTTAGACTTCCACGTGAACCCGTCCCCCATTGCCTCTATCGTTATGTTTAGTTTCTTGGCAGCCCTGTGCTCTCCAAACATCGCCCCTGTGTGCTTAAGAAACTAAAACATGTGCACATTCATATCGCGACCCCAAGCTCTGAACAGAACCCCAAGTGCAGCTGAAGTTTTCCCCTTCCCGTTCCCGGTATTTATGATTACAAGGCCTTTTTTAGTCCGAGGCCCCTTAACCTGCTGATGTTCATGTTCCTCTGTCATATCTCACCTGTTATAAAATAAGGTCTAATTGTTTGCTTGTGGAATCTGGCGTATCACGCTTAACGCCAGTGAATTGATAACCGAATCTGTATAGACGTTGACCTCCACACCGAAAGCCAACGCTATATTCTCGTACGTAAGCACATCCTTTGGAGTTCCGAAGGCCAGCATGCTGCCGCGGTTCAGAATCAGGAGTTTATCGCAATATCTGGCAGCTAGCGAAATATCGTGGATTGCGGCTATTGCACTCATGCCTGAAGATGTTAGGCCCTTCACTATCTGAAACAGCTTAAGCTGGTGACTAATATCCAGGTTGGCTGTGGGCTCATCCAAAAGCATAACTCTGGGCTGCTGTGAAAGTGCCCTTGCTAAAAAGACTCGCTGGCGCTCGCCCCCTGATAGAGTAGCCATAGTCCTGTCCATAAATTGCTCTGTATCCGTTGCACGCATGGCTCCCAGGGCAATTTTCTTATCGAGCGTACTTTCTACTTGCAGTCTGCCCATAAACGGATAACGCCCCATCATGACTATTTCAAAGCAGGTGAAGCCGAATGTAAAACCTGGAACCTGAGAGATTAGTGCAACCTTTTTTGCAACCTCCTTGACACTCATGTCAGAAATTGAGGCCCCGTCAATCAATACAGAGCCTGACTTCGGCTTTAGAATGCCCGCCATCAACCGGAGCAACGTTGTTTTACCAGCTCCATTGGGGCCTATGACACCCAGCAGTTCACCTGGCGAGATCGTGATGGAAACCTCGTTCAAAAGACGTTTACTTTCGACTTCAAAAGTTAGATGTGAAGCATTCAGTGTTTCTGTTGATTTCTCAACGTGGATATTCATCTCGGAAAACTGAACTCCTGGTATTGTTTATCTTTAAGCTCAGGCCAGATAATTTTCGCCGTCTCCTCTGCGCCACGAAGATTCCAAAAGGAAAGTGTGGTGAAATACCTGGGAACCGCAACATAAATCCTATTGTTTTTTACCGCCGGTACTTCCGCAAGCACCTTGTTGGTCCGCAATTTCTGTATGAACTCACTCGCGCTGGGCTCAGGTTCCGTAACAAGAATCACGTCTGGTGACATAGCAATTACGCTCTCCAGACTTATGATGGGGTTATGCTCAAGACCAGCCTCTGACGCCAGGTTGACGGCTCCAGCCATTTCTATGATTTCACCTTCGGTCGAGTCCTTGCCAGCTGTGTAAATTTTGTCTGAAAATGAAACGAGTGAAATAACACGCGGTTTTACTCCCGTCTTGCCTTTGACAAACTCTGATAACTCTTTACTCCTATTTGTTACTTCGACAGCAAACGCGAGTGCGCGTTGCTCCTCTCCGTAAATGTATCCCATCAAAAGAATGTCATTAACACGGCCATCAAAATGGTTGTTTAGCTCAGTCTGAACAACCAGGATACCGACATTATTCAGTGATGCTACCAACTCTGGTTTGGAGTAAGCGCTCACGATCACTATGTCCGGATTGAAAGATGTAATTCTTTCCGGGTCTCGAGTGACAACCGGAAGGTCCTTGGACATCTTAGCTACGTTGGAGTACTCATCTTTTTTAGTAAATTCACCCACTGCAACGACTCTTTGCGCAGGAACCAATGCATAGGTAACTTCATCATGGCCAAGGGAAACCGTAAGTATCCGCTGGGGTTTGGACGGGATAGTAACTTTGCCGTTAAGAACTTCGACAGTCCGCGGCCAGCCGTGGTTATCCGGGTCAACGATTCCTTTAACCGCCGCGAATGGGTTACTTGATGCAACCGCAGTAGGGACAGTTCTTGAATCACCGCATGCAGATGACCCAAGGGAAGCGAAAATCAAAATTGCAGCCAATGACAGTTTCAGTACGTTAAACATTATTCTCCGTTAAAAACTTCCGGTATTACGTTTATTTGCTATCAAAAGAAACAGGAAAAATGGCGCGCCTATCAGAGAAGTGATTATCCCGACACTGAATTCCGCCGGCTCGATTATGATTCTTGCCAGTGTATCCGCAAGAATCATAAAGACAGCCCCGCCAAGCGCGCTGACGGGCATGAGAATGCGGTGGTCAGGGCCAACTACAAGCCTGATAATATGCGGCACTATCAAACCAACAAAGGCGATAGTCCCGCTTACAGATACAGCTACACCAGTGATTAATGAAGCGAGGACAAGCAATATGGGTCTCACTATGTTCAAAGATATGCCCATGGACCTGGCCTCATCATCCCCAATCATGAGAAGGTTTAATTCGCGTGACATCAACATAAGCAATGTTGAGCCCGTAAGAATAAAGGGAGCAGAAATTTGTACGTGTTCCCAGGTGCGCGAATCCAGTCCACCGGCAAGCCAGAAGACTATTTCCCGCAGAGAGTTAGTATCAGGGACAATAATAAGAACCGTCGAAATTATCGCCCCTAGAAAAGAGCTTACGGCTATGCCTACCAACAGGAGAGTCGACATTGAAAATCTACCCCCTATGATGGAAAGGAAGTAAACAAGGAACGCTGCACCCATAGAGCCCGCAAACCCCAAAAGTGGTTGCGCCAAATAAAAATTGCCGCTAAAACCAAGGGCAATGGACAAAACAGCGCCGGCAGCACCCCCTGCAGAAACGCCGATTATCCCGGGGTCTGCCATTGGGTTGCGGAACAGCGCCTGCATAGTCGCTCCAGAGAGCGCCAGGGCCAAGCCGACCATGCCAGCGACGATTATTCGCGGCAAACGTATGTAATCTATGATTCGCCTATCCGTGACTCCAACATCAACTCCAGTAGGTATACCTAAGTGACTCAAGATAACTGAAACTGTAGCTGAAAATGGAATACTGACAGGGCCCAAGCTTACCGCAATAATTACAGCAATCATGAGTGCCGCAATAAGTAAACTTAATGCTAGGGCAAGTCTTGAGACCAGCGATGTATGCTTTGAAATTTTTAGCAGGCTAACGATGCTCACAACAACCTCCCAGCCACGGCGCACTGGGAAGCTAAAGCGAAAACCCAATTTAATCAAGGTTTTATAGCTTTGCTCTGTGCGGCGCAGAGGCAGCCAAATTTTTCTGGGCAGGTCTCCTGGCTTACGGATCTTCGCTCTCAGACCCTTCCCGTCACACCTAGGCGGACAGTAGTTTTACTGATGCGCTCCCCGAATACAGTGGCGCGACCACGGCGGATTCTAACCGCCTTCCCTATAAAGCTTTCGCACCCAGAACTCGAATCGTTAGTATAGTAGCACGTTAGTATGAATGAACCAAAATGGCGGAATATTCATCAGGCCAAAACGCTTGTTCATTCGCCACGTCTTTACTAGAATAGCTATGCCCTTCTGGGGCTCGTAGCTCAGTGGTAGAGCGGACGACTCATAATCGTTTGGTCGCAGGTTCGATCCCTGCCGAGCCCACCATTCAGTACCATAGGCAGAACTTCTGACTGGCTCCCTTCCTCCGCGGATAGGAAGCTTGGCAACGTGTATTTAATCGTCACTTCGCCGCCAATCACCTTGATATTATTTTGATGAATGACCTCAGAAAAGACTTACGTTTAAGAAACGACCATAGCTCTAATATATCCCGCAGGTTCTCCAAGTAATTAACGACATCAGCAGGGTCGATAGCCGCTCTTCCTGATCCATGTTCATATGAGACGAGCATGATGTGGGCGTTCTTCTTGAGGAAAGAACTCGTCCTGAAGCCAGCGACCAGTGCCTCTTTCCTATAGTTTATGATGTTCAGCACGAGCCTTTCTTCGCTGCATAGCTGCCCCGGGAGAGGCGTTTCACGGGCGTCGACTTCAACTCCACACCTGCTTCTGCAAAGTCGGGTGTTGATTCGTTGTCGGGATTGATGCCGTAGTAATAACGTTCGAGTAGGTGAGCAAATGAACCTCGCGTATGCCCGCCGATGCCGGTATCGAGCATTTCGTCTGGGATAGCTTTCATGCCAGGTGTCAGCCTAAGAGTAGTTCCGATGAGGCATTGGCCATAACGCTCAATGTCTTTCAACCTGGTTTGCTCGTAAAGTGTCGACATATCCGGGGATTCTATCAGAAAAATATCTGCCTGAATCGTCCGATTTTGGGAAGTTCGTCAATGCCTGAAGTGTCCGACGATTTTTAACAGTTGAGCAATGTTGTGGACAAAGGTGAACTTGGAGGAGCGGTATGATCTGCCGATAACTATGTTGGACGCTGTCTATGTGGCTGTTGCAAAAACAGCTTTTGCCTTCTGGGACCACCACAGCTTCTGAGATGGATTTACGCCTACAAGACGGCATTTCTCTTTTAGCGACTGCCAGAAAGCAAGAGTATGGCCGATCTGGTTTTTTATCATGTGCATATACATGTGTACCATCTCGTGCAAGAGCACTTCGGGAAATTCCTTATAGTGCGCAAAGTCGGTGTACAGCGTAATGTGCTTTGTACGGTGATCATAGTAGGCGAGAGACTTTGACCTGCGCCTTACGTGGCGGAATCTGAAACGGCTCTTAGTAATAGGCCGACGTTTGCCACGAACATGGAGCGGCGGCTCATCAGGCAACTCATTAGAAAAAGCAAGCGCATTAAACTCCTTATACAGGCTGAAGGCCATTTGCTTATAAAATTGGTCTTTTTCAGAGTCCGGCACTAACGTTTCTTCTGCTCAAGATTTACTATCGTCGCGCCAAAGGAGCCCTCCCATTCATAACCAAGACGATAACTGTTAACCAACGGGTGACCTGAGAGATGTGCCCAGACTGCCTTCCTCACACGCCCGCCACCTTTGCCGTGGATCACCCTCACCTGCCAGAGGTCGGCCATGAAAGCGTCGTCCAGATATTCATCAAGCTTGTTAACGGCATCATCAACGGTGAGGTGCCTTAGAAATAATTCCCGTGGTACGGATAGCCGTTTCAAAATTATTCTTCCGAACTGGAGCCGCCCATTTCAGCAGGCATCTCTCCGCCTTCCATGCGCTCCACCATCGTATTGAACTCAGTGCCCAGATCTTCGCCGCCCTTTGACTGCATTTTGCGGGCAAGCTTCGCCAGGCTGCGCGGGTCATCCTGATCGACGCCTTCCATCTTCCGCTGCATATTGTCGTAATCGTCATCAAGGCTTTGATTCCGTCCATGGACGACCGCGAAAGAGGAGATTATCTTGTCGACCGATTCACTGCCGCAGTGCTTACAAACAGGCTTTTTGAGAGTGCTGCGCATCAGTATGGCGGACACCTTCCTGCACTGCTTGCATCGGTACTCGTAAATAGGCATAAGACTATCCTACCACGGCATTTTGGATGCTATCTATGCGTCGAACCTCATCCCTGGAGTTAACTTCGATCGCCACAACATCGATACGCCAGTCCGAAGACTCGATACCCTTGTCCTGAAGATACGTTTGCGCAGCTTTTACCATCTTCGGTTGCTTTATCGAACCGATGCTCTCTTCAGGCGTGCCAAAGGCTCGCCTTTTTTGTTCTGACCTCAACAAAAACAAGCTGATAATCATCCTTTGCAACTATATCTATTTCGCCGTATCTGCACCTGTAGTTCGTAGAAACTATTTCACATCCCTTATCTTTAAGGAATTTAACAGCTGTGGATTCTCCGAAATCACCCAGCTTCTTACGGGCGTTAGTCTTCAAACTTAGGCCTCATTAGGATTTCACTGGCTGGGAAAAATGTTTTCCTGTGTATCTCACAAACGCCGATTTGGTAGATCCGCTGCATGTGCTCCGCTGTGGCGTAACCCTTGTGCTGTGCGAAGCCATATTCAGGATAGCGCTTGTCCATTTCAGTCATTATCTCGTCACGCGCCACCTTGGCTATCACGGAAGCGGCCGCGATGCTAAGGCAGAGGGTATCGCCATCAGGCACGGCCGTATGTGGAAGGCCTATACCTCTCAGCTTCACGTTATCAGTCAGGACATAGGCGGGTTTCAAAGCCAGACTTCTAATGGAGCGTACAGTTGCCAGCATAGTGGCTTTCGCAATACCCATCCTATCAATCTCTGAGACAGAGACTATGCCTATACCGAACGCTAGAGAATCGCGGCGTATCATCGGAGCCAGAATGGCTCGTTTCGCGGCACTAAGCAGCTTGCTGTCGCGCACATCATCAAACCAATCCAATCGCACGCTGGGTAGAATGACAGCCCCTGCCATCACCGGCCCTGCCAACGGTCCGCGTCCCACTTCATCCACGCCCGCTATGACAGCATATCCCTGGGATATAAGCGTCTCTTCCCGCGCATATGTAGGTATTCGTTTGACTGGCGCGCGCTTCTGTTTTTTGGACATTAAGAATCTCTTATCTGGAGAAGAAAGATAATTTCCTATATGTTACCGCGCTCATTGTTTTGAAAAATAGGTCGTAACGCCTTATTTCTATGACTTTTGGTTGCTATAATAAAAGTGAACCTGATTAAAGGACAAATATGCCATCTCACAGGATAGCTTCCAGACAAGCAGAACTAGCACGCAAGAAGCGCAAGCACCATGATGCGCATCCCGAAGGGGAAGCTTTGCAAGCAAGTGCTGGAACCACATCTGAACCTACCGTAGCCACAGCTCCAGTCCCAGAAGAGGTACGTGCAAGGCCGTCTCTTATGTCATCATACAGAGCTGTCTCAACGCCCGACTCGGCTAAAAAGACGACTGTACGCAGTATTTCGACTGCACAAGCCGAATACTTCAGCGCGGATATAAGACGCCTGCTGGTAACGATAAGCATCTGCGCCGTACTCCTGGTAATACTAACCTTCGTTTTACGGTAATAAATTCCAATAACTATTTCAGTTCCTACGCCGCATCAGTGATAAACTTTCACTACTAGCACTATGGAAACACACCTCCTCGAAGAACGACTAAAAAACGCTCCAACTTCACCGGGCGTTTATCTGATGAAAAATGAATCAGGCGTCGTTCTTTACGTGGGTAAAGCATCAAACCTCAGAAACCGGATACGCAGCTATTTCGGCTCACCCTGGAGCATGATAGATAAAGTTCAACGGCTCACCGCCCGCATAGACGATTTTGAGTTCATGGTCACCCACTCCGAGCAGGAGGCGCTGCTTCTTGAAAACAGCATGATCAAGAAGCACAAGCCCAAGTACAACGTACGCCTCAAGGACGATAAGACATATCCGTACATGAAGATCAGCCTCCAGGAAGATTTCCCGCGCGTTGAATTTACACGGCGTATCGAGAAGGACGGCGCAAAGTATTACGGCCCGTTTGCCAGCGCTAGCTCCCTGCGAAAGACGATGGATGCACTGAAAAAGCTGTTCCCATACCGATCATGCAACCGTGTTATCACCGGCAAGGACGCGCGTCCTTGTTTGGACTATTACATCCACAGATGCGTAGGCCCGTGCATAGGCGCCGCGTCTACAGGCGAATACCGCCAGGTCATCGATCAGGTCGTCAAGTTCATGGAGGGGAAAGACGAAGATGTCCTGACAGAGCTGAAAGCGAAGATGGAAGACTCCGCAGAAAAGCTCGAGTTTGAGCGAAGCGCCGTTTTACGTGACCAGATTACCTCCATACAGCGCGTGACCGAGCGGCAGCGCATATCGATGGTCAACAAGCAGATGGATGCTGATGTCATAGCGCTTGCCCGGCGCAAGGATATAGCCTGGGCCGAGGTGTTCTTCATACGCCAGGGTAAGGTAATCGGAAGGGATAACTTCCTGCTCGAAGGCACCGCTGACGAAACCGATTCCAGCGTGTTATCCAGCTTCCTAAAGCAGTTCTATTCTTCCGCGTCTTACATCCCTGCTGAAATACTCCTGCCAGTAGAGCCGGAAGAATCAGAGTTAATCAGTGAGTGGCTCCAAAGCAAACGTGAAAAGAATGTCGAAGTATTAGTCCCTGAACGAGGCGATAAGAAGCAACTTATAGAGATGGTCGCCCAGAATGCGGAGCAGGGGCTGAAAGAGAAACTGATAAAGGAATCAGCCGACCAGGATTCGCTTGGCAAAGCGATGGACGAGTTGAGGGAGCAGCTGAATTTACCTCGTCTGCCAAAACGTATGGAGTGTTACGACATATCAAATATTCAGGGCACAAACTCCGTAGCCAGCATGGTGGTTTTCGAAAACGGCCAGCCTAAAAAGGCTCACTACCGTCGCTTCAAAATAAAAACGGTTGAAGGCGCAAACGATTTCGCTTCCATGCAAGAGGTACTCAGGCGCAGGTTCGCCAGATTCAATAAGGATACGATCGTGTCCAGCAGCGACACTGAAACGCTCGACAGCCAGAAGAAAGAGGCGGCATGGAAAATCGTGCCGGACCTTGTGCTCATAGACGGCGGCAAAGGCCAGCTTAATGCGGCGCTGGAGGTCTTCCTGGAGATGGGATTGAAGGATGTCCCGCTCGCGAGCCTTGCAAAGCAGTTCGAGGAGCTCTACGTGCCGGATAACACAGAACCTATCATCCTGGACCGCAAGTCGCCTGCGCTATACATGGTCCAGCGTCTTCGCGATGAAGCACACAGGTTTGCTATATCCTTCCACAGGGACCGTCGGTCCACAGGCGCATACGAAAGCCAGATGGATTCGATTCCAGGCATTGGCCCTAGGCGCAAGCGCGCGTTGCTGCGCAAGTTCGGCTCGCTCGAAGGGATCCGCGAAGCGTCCGTAACAGATATAGCAGCGACTCCTGGTATGACCACCACGACCGCACAGAAACTGAAGCAGATGCTATAGGCAGGCATGACCAATCTCGACCCTGAACGCCAGAAAAAGGCGAAGGAACTCTCCAGGATCAATCACCGTCTTTACTGGCTGGACATGGCCATCGGCCTCGGCGCGATGCTGCTGCTTGTGCTTACTGACCTATCCCTGAATCTACGAGCGGCTTTGGATGTCAACCGCTGGCTCCAAATTCCGGCGTATGCGGCTGTCGTGTTTGGCAGCATTATGGTTCTGACGTTCCCGCTTACCGTGTACAGCGGATACATTTTCCCGAAGAGGTTCGGCCTGTCCCCGCAATCGCTTAAGTCATGGTTATGGGACAGAATCAAGGGCGGACTGCTCGGCGCAATCATTGGGCTGCCAATCTTGCTCCTGGTCTATTACCTGCTGGCAAACTTTCCGGGCACATGGTGGCTCTTCGCATGGGGCGCCATAGTAGCGGTAAGCGTACTGATGGCTATAATCCTTCCCGTTTTCCTCATACGGGTGTTCTTCAAATTGAAACCGCTGAATGATCAGGAATTAAATAACAGGATTAACTCTCTGGCTGACAAAACCGGAGCAAGAGTAAAAGGCGTATTCACCATCGATTACAGCTCCAAAAGCACAGGCGCTAATGCGTTCGTGGCCGGCCTTGGTGGCACGCGGCGCATCGTATTAACCGATACGATGATCCAGCAATATACGCCGCAGGAAATCGAGGTGGTGCTTGCTCATGAGCTTGGCCATCACGTCCATTGGGACGTCCCCAAAGGAATACTCATCACCTCATTGCTGACGCTTGTTGAGTTATATCTTGCATACTTATTTCTGAAATGGGTCATTCCGCATACAAATTTCTCAGGCATAGATGACGTTGCAGCGTTGCCTTTGCTTGCGATTGTCTTTGGGACAGTTGCGTTTATATCGAGGCCCGCGCTTAACTGGAACAGTCGTCGCATCGAAGCGGACGCGGACCGATTTTCGATAGCTGTCACGCGAGATCTGCCGTCCTTTGAGAGCGCAATGGTACGCCTCACAGACCAGAATCTATCCGACGCGGAGCCCAGTGCCTGGGAAAAAGCTTTGTTTTACAGCCACCCGCCGTTTCCGGAACGCGTGCGCCTGGCCAGAGCGACTATGTCGAAGCTTGGCGCTTCTTCTAACTGATGACTGCCCTACGACTGCTGCTAGTACGTCACGGACAGACGCCATATAACCGCGATCTAAAACTACAGGGTAAAAACGACGAAGACCTCACGCCTTTGGGAATCAGCCAGGCTACCGCCGCTGCACAAGCACTCAAAAAGGAAAGCCCTGCAGCGATATATTCCAGCCCTTCAAAGCGAACATTGCAAACTGCCCACTTTATATCCTCCGTGCATAAAATTACTCCTATAACAAATCTAGGGCTAGCAGAGATGAATACCGGGCTGTTGGACGGCCTGACTTATGCGGGAATAGCTGAAAAGTTCCCGGAATTCGCAAAGCTTTTGGAATCCGATCCAATAAAAGCCGTTCCTCCGTCAGGAGAATCACTGCCACATCTTCACCAGAGATGCTGGATGCAATCGGTGAAATTGCGCAAATTCACACGGAAGGGACAGTGTTATTGGTAAGCCACTCATTCTCTATTGCGTCGATAATATGCAAAGCAATCAACCTGCCTCTATCTTCTTTTCGAAGCCTGCGTATAGATTTAGGAAGCATTACAGAGCTTTCGCTGTACGATAACGTAGCGATACTCTCGCGATTAAACGACACCAACCATTTGAACGGACTTAAAGCCAAATGAATCCACTCGAAAAACACATAAAGTCTTCCCTTGAGCAAAATGGTTTTGCGGGCATAGAAAGACTTCTTCTTGTAGGCGTATCCGGCGGCCCGGACTCCGTGTGCCTTCTGCACGCTTTGCACGCCATCGCGAAAGATTCAGGCTTGCGAATCCATGTTGCGCACCTTAATCATGGCCTACGCGGTAAAGAGTCCAAGGCGGACGCTAATTTCGTACAGTCGCTCGCAAAAACACTTGGATTGCCGTCCACAATCAGGCTTGCCGACACGCTGGCATTTAAAAAGGCTTACAAACTCACAACCGAGCAGGCTGCTCGCGAGCTCAGGTATCGTTTCTTCTACGCCCTTGCGAAAGAGCTAAAAGCAGATGCAGTCGTGCTCGGGCATACCGCAGACGATCAGGCCGAAACAGTCCTTATGCACATGATCCGTGGCGCAGGTCTAAAAGGCATAGGCGGCATGTCGGAAATGTCAGACTGGCGTATGAAGAGCAGCACACCTGCAATTACTATTCTGCGCCCTCTACTGCATATCACTCGAAAAGAGACGCACGACTACTGCGATAAGTTGAAGCTGGACCCGAGAACAGATTCTTCCAACCAATCGCTGGAATTCTGGCGCAACCGTATACGACTGCAGTTGATGCCGGAGCTAAGGAAACACAACCCCGAAATTGTTAGCTCGCTTCGACGCCTGGCAACTTTGGCGAGAGAAGGCAATGACTTTATCAACGTTGCGGCCCAAAATGTAATCAACTCGTTGGGCAGTGCGAGCGGGAATGGAATAGCGTTTCGCACCGACCGATTTCAACAGGTACATAAAACCGTTCAAGGCGCCGCTGTACGGATGGCAATAAAAACCGTCTCAGGCAGTCTTGATGATATTGAAGAGACCCACGTAGATGCTGTTTTGAGCCTCTTGAACGCCAGAGCCGGGTCAGGAGCCAATATCAGCCTCGGAATGCATGCTGTGCGCCTTTACAACGAGCTATGGCTAGGTTCAGGCGAACCTCCGTCGCCCTGGCCGCCGCTCAAGAAGTCATATGTCATCAAAGTGCCGGGCACAACTAGGGCGGGTCCATGGGATGTATTAGCGGAATCGTCAGGCCTAAAGAGCATCCGTAACGGCCATGATCGCATGCAGGTAAGCCTGCGAAAAGATGCGCTCAAAGGCAAACTAACCCTACGCCCATGGGGAGCTGGCGACATGATCGTCCCGCTGGGCATGAAGGGGCACAAGAAGTTGCAGGATGTCTTCGTCGACGAAAAAGTCCCTCGCCACTGGCGTAAAAATATCCCGGTATTATGCGATGACGATAAGGTATTATGGGTGACGGGCTTCAAAACAAGCGAGGAAGCTAAAACTACGAAAGAAACTAGGGAAGTCATAACGATATCCCTCCAGAAATCAGGACGGTAAAAGAGATTAATATGCCTCCTACACTAAAAATAGGCGAAGTAATAGAATCGACTACCACCACCTTCTCGGCGCAGTGCAAGCTGCACCAGCCGCCACCGTTCGGTTCATTCGTAGTTAGCGGTGGGGACATCACGACGATAGCGGTCGTCTCGCGGGTAGAGACGAAAAGCGTAGATCCAGGACGTTTGCCGATGGCATTAGGTGATGATTTATCAAATCAAGACGATGTCTACAAAAACAACCCACATCTTGACCAGCTGCTGCGCACCGATTTCCATGCGCTTATCGTTGGACATAAGGCCCGCAACATATGGCATCAGACCTTACCACCAACCCCTCCTAAGCTCCACAGCTTTGTTTTCGTGTGCGCTGAGGTCGACGTTAAAGCATTTACATCAAACCTGGATTTCCTCAAGACTATTTTGAACGCTGGAATCCCAGCCACTGACGCTCTCCTTGCAGCCATGCTTAATTACTCCTCATCAACCCAAAGCGACAGGGATGCTTTTCTATTCAACTCTGGTAAAAAACTGGCTTCGTTGCTTCCGAGGGAAGTATCCAGACTCACATCCATTCTTAAACAACTTACAGCAAACGCTTCTCCGGTCTGAGACAGAAGTGGTTGTATAATCCAGCCATGTCTACCACAGACCCATTCGATACCAAGGAATCTTTACAAAACCAGCGGCTGGGCGTTATCGTCGGCGGCTCGCTTTCTGAGGGCCTGATAATAAGGCTTGACCCACAGATAGCAGTTGAGGACATGGCCGTCGGGCGGTTCATCACGATGCAAGGCGCTGGGAAGCGATTCATCGGCCTGGTTGCGGACGTATCGCTGGCAGACGACCCATCACTCAGCCAGGCTGCACCAGAGGCAAACAATCCATTTATCTCCAAAGTCCTGTCCGCAACCTACGGCTACAGTGTTATAAAAGTAAAGCCATATCTGATAATCGGCGGAACCGCGGAGGCAATCCTGGACGGACCTCAGCCAGCTAAAACGATTCCGGGACTGTTTACCGCCGCGGCCGAAGCATCGCAATCAGACGTTGAAACAATATTCGGTAAAGATGACGACAAGCACCTGTGGATTGGCAGCCCGCTCGATATGGAATGCAACCTCAACCTGAATGTCGAAGAAGCGGTTAGGCGCTCAAACGGGATTTTCGGCAAGAGCGGCACCGGTAAAACATTCCTGGCTCGCATATTGCTAGCGGGCATCGTACAGAAGGGGCGCGCTGTAAATCTAGTCTTCGATATGCACAGCGAGTACGGCTGGGGGGGGAAGAGGGAAGACGGCACGCAGGTTAAGGGACTGAAAGCCTTGTTCAGCTCTAAGGTGGCGGTATTTACTCTCGACCCGGACCGTATGCGCGCCCGTGGCGTAAGCGCTGACCACGACGTCACGATCAGCTATGACGATATAGAGCCGGAAGACATATCTCTGCTAAAGAACACGTTGAACCTGTCGGACCCTGCCGCTGATTGCGCTTATGTACTCGCAAACCGTTTTGGCAATAAATGGTTCTCAAAATTCATGGCGATGGACACCGGCGACTTTGAGACTTACGCCAAGTCCATCAACGTAAACGAGCAGGCGCTTCGTACGCTGCACCGCCGCCTGCAGCAACTAACCCGACTGAAATTCCTGCGCCCGGATTCACGCAGCGATTCTGTTAATGCCATCCTGTCGAACCTCAACGGCGGACGCCACGTAGTCTTGGAATTCGGAGGCTATGGGGATGACCTCAAGGCTTACATACTTGTGGCCAACCTTCTCACGCGACGTATCCATGAGAAATACAGGGAACAGGTGGAAGCTGCCATGGGCGAGCGCTCCAAAGAACCCACGCCGCTTGTTATAACCATCGAGGAAGCACACAAATACCTGACCCCAGGAATCGCTGGACAGACCATATTTGGAACCATCGCACGTGAAATGCGTAAATACAATGTCACGCTGCTTATCGTTGATCAGCGGCCGTCCGAAATAGACGATGAGGTAATGAGCCAGCTGGGAACGAAGTTCACCTGCCAGCTCGACAATGAGAAAGACGTGGACGCTGTGCTTTCCGGCGCATCTGGCAGGAGCGAGCTAAGGTCCGTGCTGTCACGCCTCGAGAGTAAGCAGCAGGCGCTAGTGTTCGGGCATGCTGTACCTATGCCTGTAGTAGTGCGCGTACGTGATTACGGAACTCTTGATTCTTACAAATCCTTTGGGTGGAAAGAACAAGCGGAGGCCATGAAGCAATCGAAGTCGGAAGTGGATAAGCTCTGGGGGAAATCGTAGCTCAATTAGCTACTTTTGAATATCTTTCGGCGCGTCCATTATGTCAATCCAAGCCCTGGCAAAGCTGTCCTCTTCGTCCTTAGGCATCCCACACGTACTTAGATAAGATTTTCCGATGCTTACTTTCACCCGCGATTCAGCAAGACCAAATAGGTTTTCCAGCAACTTAATTGTCGACTTGAACATACTACAAATTTACATCAAATCTGGTGACGCGGTGCTAAGTCTTCGCGCCTATTCTAGATCGGATATCTTTCAATATATTCACGTTTTTCTGGTCTGGACCCTGGTCCTCGAAACCGGGTACTTCTAGAAGGAATGGTACATCGGCGAAAGCGGGGTGCGACATTATCGATTCGAACCCTGATATTCCTATCTTCCCCTCACCAATGTTCTCATGCCTATCTATACCCCATCCAAGCTCACCTTTTGAATCATTGGCATGCACAGCAACAAGGTTTTTTATCCCAATCTCTTTATCGAAATCTTCCATAACCTTTACGATTGCATCTTTATTCGCAAGGTTATAGCCTGCGGCAAACGCGTGTTCGGTATCCAGGCAAACCTTCACTTGCGGACTGTCTATCTCTCTCATAACCGTGCCAATATCAGCAAACTTGGCGCCGATATGCTGGCCCATGCCAGCGCAGTTCTCGATAACGAGAAAGATGTCCTTTGGGGCGCGTTCCAGTACTGTGGTCATGCCGCCTGCCACCTGCTTCAGCACAGCATCATACCCTGCGCCTTTGTGGCTCCCGATATGAAATATGACACCCTTGGCACCTATGGCTGAACCAAATTCCATATATTGGACTAGCGAGTCTATGGCCTTCCCAAGGTTTTCCTCAGTCTTCGTAGCCATGTTGATCAGGTATATAGCGTGTAGGAAAGTGTGATCTATTTTTGCATCATGCGCCTTCTGCTTATATTCAGCTGCTTCCGCATCTGTGACCATCTTGAACCGCCAGCTTTGAGGACCTGAAGCGAATATCTGAACAGCCTCCGCGCCGATCAGATTCGCGCGCTCAACGGCCTTTGTAATGCCGCCAGCAGTGGAAACATGAGCACCGATTCGCATGAGACACCTCTGTAAAACCAATCAAGAATATAATCTCTCGGTAAGGTAGTTTATCAGACAGTCATTAAATGAAAAATGTATCAGCAGTTTCTCCAATTGTTAACAAGATTCCATGGACTGAGCCTTCTGCTCTTTTCAAAGCAGCCGCGTCCAAAAAACATACCTTTTACCTCAACAGCAGCTTAAACTCGCCAAAGCTTGGACGGTATTCATACATAGGGTTCGAACCGTTCCTCACATTTTCTGCCAGCGGACCATCCATACGACTAGAGCAGAATGGCAAAATCAGTCAATCGAAGGGCGATCCATTCGAAGTACTCGAATCCTTGATGGCAAAGTACAGAATGCTGGGCTTAACTGAGCCGATTCCATTTACCTGCGGCGCAGTTGGGTATCTTGGCTATGAATTAAGACATTTTGCGGAAAAACTGCCCGAATCGAGCAAGGCTCCGTCGTCGGGTTATGCCGATGCGTGGTTTGGGTTCTACGACGCGCTTTTTGCCTTCGACCACTTGCTCCATAACATGTTCGTGATATCTACTGGATTATCTGCGCAGTACGAAGCAAGAAACGATGTGGCTACGGCAAAAGCAGATGGCTTGTCGAAATTTGCCGGCCAGATCGCTGTACATAAATACAAGAATGAGCAGCCTGTAACTTTTCCAGCAGGGAAGATGCTAACCAATATGTCCAAAGATGAATATGCTGGAATGGTAAACAAAGCCAGACAGTACATCGAAGAAGGCGAAATCTATCAGGCTAATCTATCTCAACAATTCAAATGTAAAATAGGCGCGTCAGCTGAACTGCTGTACCTGGGACTGTGCGCCAGAAATCCTGCTCCTTTTAGCTGTTATATAGATACCGAAGAGATTCAAATCCTTAGCTCTTCGCCTGAGCGATTCTTGAAAATCGATGGGAAACACATAGAAACAAGACCGATCAAAGGCACTATGCCGCGCGGGTCCACTCTTGAAGAAGACAATCGCCTTATTAACAAGCTGAAAGCCAGCACTAAAGATAAGGCAGAACACATCATGATCGTTGATCTTGAACGCAATGATTTAGGCAAGGTCTGCTTACCTGGCAGTGTGAAGGTTGACGAACTCATGGCCCTGGAAAGCTACGCGACAGTACATCACCTCACATCTACCATTACGGGAGAACTCAAGCCTGAAAAGAGGCTAGACCAAATACTTAGGGCATGCTTCCCTGGAGGCTCGATAACTGGAGCGCCCAAGATTAGAGCAATGCAAATCATCGATGAACTTGAACCAACGAATAGGGGCATCTATACAGGCTGTATTGGTTACCTTGGCTTCGATGGCAACCTTGATTTGAACATTGCAATACGCACGATAGTGATTCAAAGGGGTACAGCAATCTTCAACCTTGGCGGCGGTATCGTTTACGACTCCGACCCGGAGAAAGAATATCAGGAAACGCTGGACAAAGGCAAAGCTATATTTGAGCTGCTTACGTCATACCAACCGGGCGCGGCGGCCGCCAAAAGCGACATTGCATAGATGAAACCCACCGTATACCTGAATGGCAACTTTGTGCATGCGGATAAAGCCAGCGTCTCATCGATAGACACAGCATACCTATACGGCTACGGGATATTCGACTCACTGCGCATATATGGCGGAGTGCCCTTCTTGCTGGATAGACATCTAGCCCGGCTTGCAACTGGCGCCGACTTCCTTGGAATAGACAGGCCAAACCCAAAAACGATCGCAAATGTTGTTCACGAGCTCATAAAACGAAATGGGGACACTGAGGCGAGGGTCCGAATTACCTTATCCATGACAGGAATCGGAATAGTACCCACGCTGCCTGAAAAGCGTATCGCAACATTATTTATAGCCATGATGCCATTGGATGTCCATTCCATAGAACAAGCCCAGAGTAAAGGGGTGCGGGCCATCATCTCGCATAAAGCCACCCGGACCACTGGACCACTATCCGCTATTAAAGGAACGGCTCAGGCATTAGGAATCATAGCGCAATCTGAGGCCCATGACTCTGACGCGGACGAAGCGATCTTGCTGAACGATAAGGGAATGCTCGCTGAAGGGTCATTCTCAAATCTTTTTATAGCAAAAAATGGAGTTCTGATTACTCCAGACTTAAAAAGTGGGATATTACCGGGCATAACCAGAGAAGCTGTTATAGCGTCAGCTAAGCGCAACGGCATACCCATTGAAATGAGACAGGTAAAGCTTAACGAAGCCGTTAAAGCTGATGAGATATTCCTCACTAATTCAGTAAGAGAAATAGTTCCTATTATCGCGCTGAACGCCAAAGCCGTAGATAACGGTAAGCCTGGGGTCATAACAAAACGACTTCTTACAGCATATAAAGCCCTGGCTAAACGAGAGACGAACCGAGCAGATTAGGCCTTGCCTGCAGCCGTTGGTGCGGTATGCGCAGGCTGACCTTTTTTAGAAGACTTAAGCCATGGCATAAAGTTACGGTACTCTCTCTTCTCCCAGACCACCAGTATTTGGGCGGCATTGAAGATAGAGCTGTACGTTCCAATCGATACGCCTACCAGAAGTACCAGCATGAAGTCTCTCAGCGTCGATCCACCGAACAGGAGAATGGCCAGAATCGTAAACACCAGCGTCATGCTTGTGCTGATAGAGCGCCCCATGGTCTCTATGATACTGGCGTTAACTGCGCCTTCGTAGCTTCCGCCCACACCCTTGTTAACATTCTCTCTTATACGGTCGAAAACCACGATCGTATCGTGGACGCTGAAACCAACTACGGTGAGAATACCAGTGATAAACATCAGGTTAACTTCAGCATTTATGAGTTTACCGAATATTGAAAAGGCGCCGATTGTAATCATGACGTCGTGGGAAAGAGTGATTATGGCAGCAACGCCATACCTTAAGGAGTTCTTTATTTTGTGGAATGCCCATGTGATATACAAAAGGATACCGATAGCCGCTACGACCACAGCAAGAAAGGCTGCGGTAACAACTTTGCGGGCTACCAGAGGCGATACTGTCTCAAATGATGACGTCTGTATATCCCCAAACTTAGCAGTAAGCGCTTCGCGAAGCAGCGTTGCTTCACCTTTTACGGACACATTCCCTGTAGCGTCACGCTGGTCTTGCGTCAGCTCCCGGGTTCGAATGAAATACGTATTTGCATCTACCCCTTGGACTATGGCATCTCTGTAGCTAAGAACGGAAAGCTCATCATGGATGGCTGCGCTATCAACAGGCTTTTGAAAATGAAGTGTAAATGAAGAGCCGCTGGCAAAATCAATTCCGATCCTAAGTCCAGGAGGTATCATGAGGGAAATGATTCCAGGAATAATCAACAAGGCGGAAAACAAAAAGTACCAGTACCTTTTGCTTACAAAATCGATTGTCCGTTTTGTCTGATTCTGCTGCATGGTTAAGCTCTGAACAGCGCCGTGTTCCTGGCAAGCCTGCTATACAGCAGGACCCTCAGAAACGTGCGCGTAATGAATATAGCGGTTAACATACTGATAATTACTCCGATGAACAAGGTCAGAGCGAAACCCGTGATTACGCTTTCGCCAAGCCTCTGACCAAACCAGAATAATATGGCCGAGATAAGAATAGTGGCAAAATTGCTATCCCTGATTGAAGGCCATGCTCTATCAAATCCAGCCTCCATAGCAAGTAATATCGGCTTCCCGGTGCGTATCTCTTCTTTCGTCCGTTCGAATATCAGGATATTAGCGTCTATGGCCATACCTATGGATAGAATAAATGCAGCGATCCCAGCCAGAGTTAAGGTTACCGGGACAGTTTTGAATACGGCAAGAGCAATAACCGCATAAATGACAAGCGAAGCGCCGGCAATAACCCCGGGCAACTTGTAATTCATGATCATAAATAACAATACCAACGACAGCCCGACTGCACCGGCAATAATGCTTTTGTCCAGTGAGTCCTTGCCCAGAGTAGCGTCAACAGTCTGCTCCTGAACAATCGTTATGGGCACTGGAAGTGCGCCGGCATTAAGTTGTATGGAAAGCTGTTGAGCCTGTGTAGCGGTGACGCCGGTTATTTCTCCCTGGTTTGTAATAACCGCCTGAACCGTAGGAGATGAAATCAGTTGACCGTCCAAAAAGATACCGAGAGGCTGTCCGCGCAAACGAGTGGTAATTTGCCCAAACATGCGGCCGCCTTCACCGTTGAACTCAAACAGGACCACGGGCAGGCCAGTGCTCTGGTTAGTCCCGAGTGTAGCTTTCGTTAAATAGCTGCCGTTGAGGTGAACGGTCTCACCCTGATCGTCACGGGCTGTTGCGGGGATCCATGAAGCTCCGTTGTTGGGATTTGTCGCTGGGTCAAGCTGACGGAAATCCAGGACTGCCTGCTTGCCTATCAGGCTTTTCGCTGCCTCAACATCCTTAACACCAGGCAACTGAACTAGTACCCTGTCAGTGCCGAGACGCTGAATGATTGGCTCTGTAACTCCAAAGCCGTTTACGCGCCGCTGGATACTTTCAATAACGCCTGCGATATCCTGGTCGGTAAGCTGTCGTCCTTCAGGCGGCTGGGCCTGATAAACCAAATGTGTGCCACCTTTCAGGTCCAAGCCGAGGCGGAGTCCCAGGAACGTATCTGTATCACCCCTGTCCCAGTTACCGACGTGGAACGTCTTCGCAGCGACTAAGTAGGCAGCAAGCGAGGCTATTACGAGTACAAATATGAAAGACCACGTAAGCGGTCTACGAAATATTTTCATTTAATATTTAATCCTGAGTTATCGGCACCGGGAGCCGGTTTCTTAGAAAATTCTCTTTTAGCTAACGCTATAGCGTCTTCTCTGGTTTTTATTTTCCCCACCGCTTGCGCCTCTCGCACGGTTTCCAGTAACTCACCTACGATCGGCCCTGGCGTCAGGTTTAAGGACTGCATTATGGAGTTGCCGTCAATGAGCCTTTCAGGAGTAACCACCTTAGGCTCATCAATCCCAGCAAATGTGTACCGCACTTTTGCTGAGTAGCGCTTCCATTCTTCTATCTCAAGCAGCGGTCCCCTAGCTGCCAGGTAGTCCGCCAGATTCATGTAGAGAAGGTCGATGCTTACCGGTTTTGTATCCCTGTAATACCTGTATACCGCACGCCTGGTTGGTAATTCCAAGTTTCCGTTGATAAGTCCCGGTCGAAGGTGGTACTTAACAAGCTTCTCTACAAATTCAGTCTCTTTACCGCTGAAGCGCAACCGCCTCATTATAGCAATTATTTTCTCGGCTCCCTGCTCTGGATGCCCGTAGAAATGCATCTTGCCCTTTTCATCAACCATTTTCGTCTCTGGCTTAGCTATGTCGTGGAAGAGGGCGGCGAGCTTAATCAATCCTATCCTACTTATTTCTGCGCCCACTGGCGTTTGAAAATATGCTTCCACTTCCGGATTCCAAACAATCTCCCGTATAACATTTGCGCTGGTAGTGATGCCTGGTATGCGCAGGACTACCTCTGTGAAAAATACAGTCTCCACGCTGTGTTCAAAGACATCCCAGTAGTGTTCAGGGGGCTGCTGCACATCTTTAGCATCTTTAAGCTCAGGTATTATCGGCAGAAGGAGTCCCAGTTTATCCAGGGCCCTTATGGATGAAGCCGCCTTAGGAATTTCCAGAATGCGTGCCAACTCGTCTCGAACCCGCTCTCCAGGCGACCGAATAATCAGATGGGCGTCCACTTTGATTTGCTTGCTCGTTGACGGATCCAGCATAAAGCCAAGCTTTACGCTAAGCCTCACTGCACGCAGCATACGGACTGGGTCACTTTGAAAAACGGTATCGCTGCAGCTGCGAATCTTTTTACTAGTTAAGTCTGCAATTCCGTTAAGCGGATCGATGACTTGTACTTGAGAAATTTCGCTCAGCGGCTCAACAAGAGATATAGCCATAGCGTTGATAGTGAAATCTCTTCGAGAAAGGTCTTCCAGCAAATTGCCTTGCATCGCCGCGAAGTCTATACGCCATTCGCGCCCGTCTGCATGAAGAATAACGCGCGCTACCTGGTGCTCATCATTTAGAGCAACAAACGCTCCGCCGTTAGCATCCGCAAATTCACGGGCCAGCGTTAGTGCAGGACCTTCGACTGCCAAGTCAATATCATGTGTCCGTATGCCTAACAGACCATCACGCACGGTGCCGCCAACCAGGTAACCCGAAACACCCCTTGAGGATAAAAATGCTGCCGCCTTGTTGATAACGGTGGATAATTCAGAAGAAATTTTGAGAGCTTTAACGGGCATAATAGAAAATGTTAAGGAAATAGACCTTCTTAATAAAGGGCTCAGGCGCGGAATTGAGTAGGATAGGGCTGAGTTTACTGGGAAGTTATTTGCTTACAGCCTTGTCGTCATCCACGAGTTCAAACAGCTTATCCGGGCTTTCCAGAAGGTCGATATATAGCTCGCCTTTAAGGTGCCCTATTTCGTGCTCTATCGCTTCTGCAAGCAACCCCCCTGTTTTTATGCGGTAGGCTTTGCCGTTGCGGTCCAATGCCCTCATTACGACTGTCTCAGCACGTTTTATTTCGCCCCTATAACCTGGAACGCTCAGGCATCCCTCTTCAAGGATACGCTCACCCTCTTTTTTAATGATCTCAGGGTTTACGAGAACATACTCCTTGACTTCGCCTTCCTCTTCTTCAGGAGGGATACCGATTACGGCAAGTCTTAGAGATTTCCCTATTTGAGGAGCGGCTAAACCGACGCCGTGAGCATCGTACATTGTCTCAAACATATCGTCGATCAGATTCTGCATCGCTTTGTCCTTCTTAAGGGAATCGCCGATGACGCTGATCTTCTTGGCTTTTTGACGAAGCACTGATTCCGGAAATTTACGAATAGGAATGATGGCCATGACAGGTCCTTAATTCAAATTCGTTTGGATTATAGCGATGAGAGAGCGAAGTGTAAATTCTCGGCCTTAGGCCTCGTTCAACACTTCTTCTTTGGATTCCTTAGAACCTGATGATTTGCCATGCCGATACCTATCGTCAAACGAAAGTATCTTCTTGCGCATGCGCAAGTTCTTTGGTGTAACTTCAAGCAGTTCGTCACGCTCGATGAAATCAAGACACTCTTCAAGACTGAACTTGACCGCAGGTGTTAGCCTTACGCCAACATCTGATGTAGACGAGCGCATATTTGTAAGTTTCTTCTCTTTGCAGATATTGACGACCAGGTCTTTCTCACGGGCGTGCAGGCCTACTATCATGCCTTCATAAACAGGCGTGCCCGGCTCCACAAATGTACTGCCGCGCAGCTGAACCGCATTAATACCGAAGGCCACCGCTATGCCGGGTTCATGCGCGACTAGAGCGCCACCCCTGGTTTGCCGAACCTCGCCCTTGATGGGCTCATAGTCCAGGAACAGTGAGTTCATGACGCCTCGTCCACGCGTGACCTGTAAAAAGTAGGTGCGGAATCCCACAAGCCCTCTCGTAGGTATTTTGTACTCCATGCGCACGTTGCCACTTCCGTCGTTATACATGTTTGTCATCTGTGCCAAACGTGACGAAAGGTTCTCAGAGACCGCGCCTATAAAGTCTTCGATCGTATCCACGATAAGCTGTTCATACGGCTCCATCCATTTGCCGCTGATCATTTTTGTTATGGCTTCCGGCTTGGAAACTTCGAACTCAAAGCCTTCCCGACGCATCGTCTCAATAAGTATCGAAAGGTGAAGCTCACCTCGTCCTGCTACCATGAACGTATCCGCGCTGTCAGTTTCCTCTACGCGCAAGCTGACGTTCGTGAGAAGTTCACGATTCAGGCGCTCGCGGAGCTGACGTGACGTCCCCCATTTGGCATCCTTGCCAGCAAACGGAGACGTATTAACACCAAAGCTCATTTTTACAGTTGGCTCTTCTATGGGGATGCCTGGCAGGACTTCTGGTGTTTCGGTTGCGGCGACTGTCTCCCCAATGTAAGCCTTCTTAACGCCGGCAAATGAAATAATCTCGCCCGCGGGAGCTTCTAGTATTTCTTTGCGGTCAAGCCCTTGGAACACATACATTCGCTCAATCGTGTATGGGGTGGTCTCACCACTGGCTTCTATTCTGACCACGCGCATGCCCTGTACAGCCTTACCGCGAACTACCCTTCCGACAACTATTTGACCGAGGTGGTTATCGTACTCAAGTGCTGCCACCAAGAATTGAAATGGTGCGTTCACATCTGCTGAAGGGGCTGGTATATGCTTCACTATCGCTTCAAAGAGGGGTTCCATGCTCTGATGCGGGTCGCTCAGGTTATTTATCGCGATTCCCTGCTTACCTATCGCATATATGACGGGAAAATCCAGCTGATCTGCGTCTGTTACTAGGTCAAGGAACAGGTCCTGTATAAGCTTTAATACTTCTTCCGGCCTCGCCATCGGCCTGTCGATTTTGTTTATGACAACAATGGGCTTCAAACCCTTTGCTAGCGCTTTCTTGAGGACGAACCTCGTCTGGGGCATTGGCCCATCGAAAGCATCAACCAACAACAGGCAGCCGTCAGCCATATTCAAAACGCGCTCTACCTCGCCGCTGAAGTCAGCGTGACCGGGCGTATCGATGATATTTATCTTGATGCCGCGATAGGTTATTGACGTATTCTTAGCAAGGATCGTTATACCGCGCTCTTTTTCCAGAGCGTTGCTGTCCATAATCAGTTCGCCAACGTGCTCATTTTCGCGGAAGATATGGCTTTGCTTTAACATAGCGTCTACCAGCGTCGTCTTGCCGTGGTCGACGTGGGCTATAATTGCTATATTTCTTAAATTAGATTGTGGAGTAAGATTTTCAGGCATAGTTCTATATGGAAATTAAAATGTGCGCCATTAATTCTAGCACGGGATAAGCGAGTTATGTTGTCTGTTCCACGACAACAAGCAAATTAGTGCCAAGGAGAAATTAACAATGAGCGGCAAACTGACAGTCGGCGCCTTAATTCCAAACTGGTATATAGGACAACCGCCCACCGGTCCTGATATCTCCAAATACAGCGCAGCCGCTGAAGATTTAGGCTTTGATTCGATATGGGCAATAGACAGGCTTTTTGGCCCACATCCCGTGCTTGAACCTTATACAGTCCTAACCTGGGCAGCCGCCTCAACAACGCGCGTGAGGATCGGAAGCACGGTTATACTGGCAGCCCTCCGCAATCCCGTGTGGCTTGCCAAGGAGATAGCTACGCTGGATTACATGTCTGGCGGTAGGATTGACCTGGGCATATCACTGGGCGGCACCGAGCAGGCGTACACATCTGTTGGCGTGCCGATGAACCAGCGCGCGGGGCGACTTGTAGAAGGCATAAAGATTATGAAAAAGCTGTGGAGTGAGGATAACGTTACATGGCAGGGAAAATATCAACAGCTGAAAGAGGCTACTATCCTGCCTAAGCCCATCCAGAAATCGATCCCAATCCTCATCGGTGCGACCAATGATAATGCCTGCGCCCGCGCTGGGCGTATCGCCGACGGCTGGATTGCCAACGCCTTCAGCTCACCCGAGCAGATCAAACAGAGGTGGCAGAAGGTTCAGGATGGAGCTAAAACGGCAGGCAGAGACCCGGGTTCACTAAGCTGTAGCAAACTTTTGTATCTCTGGGTGGACGATGACGAAGAAAAGGCGAAGAAAATTGCGTTCGATTTCTACCAGTCTCAATACCCGAGTATCAACGTTATGAACTTCATGGCGTGCGGTCCTGCCGACAAATGCTCGAAATTCATTCAAGCTTATCTTGACGCTGGCGTTACTAACATCATCCTGGGACCAACAGGGCTGGATATAAAACAGCTGGAGACAATCAAGAAAGACATAGTGCCTAAATTACACATATAGTGAGTACGGGCCGCTGAACTACCCCCACCTGACTCAGTCGCGGCTCCAACAATCGTTTCGCTTGTGACATGGTCTGTTCGTCCGCCTGCGTGATTACCCGCAAATCGCCGCCCTCCAGGGAAACTATCGGCACGCCTGCCCTAAACGCAATCTTGTTACCGAATATGGCGGGTACCCTGTGACCGGGCGTAAGCACTCCCACAATATTAAGCGGGTCGCACGCCGATATCTCTACCATCTGCGGCTCGTTCTTGTCCTTCTTAAGCTTGCGCAGCGCTTCCACAGCCTCAGGCAGGGCGAACTGCTCGCCGATGTAGCTCGACACGAACCGCCCGCCGCGGATCTCGCCGCGCGCCTCCATCCTTCTGTAGGTATACAGAAGGTCTCTCCATCGAGGGGCCATCGGCTCCCTGGCCAGCATCTCCCAGAAGACTATCCCGTAGCGCCTCAGAAGCTGTACAGCCCTCTGCTCCAGCGCATCATCCGAGGGTTCACCCGCATCTAGCAGGAACCAGCGTCCGCCGGCATGGTCGCGCAATCGGCGGTGGAAACGTGAGATGCGGGTTGAGCGCTTAGCCAGCGGCGACAGCAGTCGTCTCAGCGCGGTAAAGCCATCGGCTGATACGTATCCAGCTGCTATAAGCTCACGGAGCGCATCCTCTACCTGCACAGGCAGTATGTGGGAGGCAGTAATGAGGTCGGGAATAAATGTCGCGCCCTTGTCAGTGAGTATCTTCAATATTGTTTTGGCATCGCCGCTCAGATGCGCATCCTTGGGTGTGGCGTCCAGCAGCCAGCGCAGGTCCTCCCTGACCGCCAGCGATAGCGATGCGGTACGGGTTAGAGCCCTAAATGCCGCGTCGTCGGCAGGCTGTTTGCGACGTGAGAACCGCCCCCAGACAATCTCGCCTGTTAACGATAGCTTGTCCAGCATCAATGACGCGTAATCAGCTACACGTTGTGGCAGTATCTCGGCTTCCCACGCGATCGCCGGCGCCTCAAACCCCTGTAGCTTGTCAATGACTTCCGCTACGCCTGCCTCACCCGTGATACGAGTGCTCTGGTATGCGTTTTGCCAGTGGAACAGGAAATCAATAAATGCCGACGGCGGCACAGGCTCGATCTCTTTGCGCAGGCGGGCCATTGTGCCTCTGTGGATTCGCTCCAGCACCCGCCTATTGCAGAACTCATCTTCGTGAACGCCAGCAGTAAAGTGCCCGCGCATAATCGAGCCGCCTGCTTCTACAGCAGCAACCGCTATCTTTACCGGGCCTTCTCGCAATCTTAGCTGATCCGCCATTGACGCTATGGTGAAAGGCCCGATGCTTTCGGCACGAGTCTTAACGAATGTTATTACTGATTCTTCCTGCTCAGGAAGATCACCCTTTATCTTGAAATCAGAGGATGGTTCAAGTTTGGCACCGGGATAGACCGCCCTTGCAAGATTACCGCTCTCTGTCGCTATCCAGAAAACATCGCGATCTAAAGTAGTAAGTGTTTGCGCCCGTCCTGCCCGCTTGAGTACATCAAACCATCCCTGATATTCCTGGACATCACCTTTGCACCGTGTTTCAACGTCTTTGAAAGGTAGAGCGCCCAGCGTTAGCAGCATATCATGCAGTTCATCCGCATCCCGTGCCACAGGCCACGCTAGGTCAGATTCCTCCGCGATAACTTCCAGGCTCAAAGCGCCCAGGTCACGCGAGTCGGTGGTCAGAGCGCGAGGAAGGGTGACGGCGCGTGCTCGACGCTCCTCGAGCGGCGCATCATCCAAGAAAGCGTACGGCATCGCGTTGAGTATCTGGTGTGAGAACGCGGACGGCTGGACTGTGTCGCGTGCCATTATCTGGATATCGCCGTCCTCGATTAATTTCAGCACGTCCTTCAATCCCGCCACGTTCATGGCTTCAGTCAGGCAATCGCGCATCGATTCAAATACAAGCGGGTGGTCTGGCACTTCGATATCGCCTGGGTTATTGTCCTGGCAGCCCGTCTGTGCCGGAAACACAGCCGCCAGTAGATCGTTGGCGCGCATGCGCTGGAGTGGCGCAGGCACCTTACGGCCGCCGCTGTGCCTTAGCAGCATCAGAGCGCGGGATGAAGTCCATCGCCACCGCGTACCGAACATCGGCGAGGCCAGGACTGCTTGCTCCACCGCATCTTCAACTGTTCTAGTGTCTACTAGCAACATTATGTCTTGTAGTGGGGCCGAGTGCTGGGGTCCAAGAGACAGATTGATACCATCGTCAGTCGCTGCCGCCTGCAATTCGAAATCGAATGACCTGCAGAAACGCTTCCGCAAAGCCAGTCCCCACGCGCGGTTTATGCGGCCGCCCAGTGGAGAGTGAACCACCAGCTGCATGCCTCCACTCTCATCGAAGAAGCGTTCAGCTACAATCTTGGAGCTTGTAGGCACGACTCCAAGCACGCGCTTACCTTCCACGATATATGCGACCGCCTGGTGCGACGCCTCGATATTTGCACCAGACTGCTCCTGCACCCATCTTTCGGCTTCAGCAGGCTTATCTAGCCTTTCATCGATGCCTTCTCTTAGCTCGGACACCTGCGCCGAAAGTTCGTCGGTACGGGCTGGCGCCTCTCCGAGCCAGAAGGGGACGGTAGGCGAAGAACCCTGGGCATCTTCCACCCAAACCTTACCGCTTTCAACACGCCTGATCTTCCACGAAGCGTTCCCAAGCAGAAATACGTCGCCGGCAAGACTTTCTACCGCAAAGTCCTCATTCACTGTGCCCACAAAAGTTCCTTCAGGCTGAAGAAGTACCTGGTAATCGGCATTGTCGGGTATCGCGCCGCCGCTGGTGATAGAGATCAATCGTGAGCCCCTGCGGCCCTTAAGCGTCCCGTTGATGGCATCTCGATGGATATGCGCGGCACGGCGTCCCTGGCCGCGGTCTATGCCTTCGGAAAGCATTTCCAGAACGGAGTCATAACGCTCTTTCGGCAAATCTCTGTACGGATACGCGGTTTTGCACAGGTCATAAAGGTCGCTTTCGCTTATCTCTTCGCACGCGCAAGTGGCCACCATCTGCTGTGCGAGCACATCCAAAGGCCAGTCGGGTATACGAAACGCGTCTAATTTCTTCTGACGTATCGCTCGCAGCAAAGCTAGGCACTCGATCAATTCATCGCGTGTAAGCGGGAGCAACCGGCCTTTGGGTAAGCCACCCAGGAAGTGGCCTGATCGACCTACACGCTGGAGCAGCAGGCTTATGGAGTGGGGCGACCCTATCTGGCATACGAGATCAACAGAACCAACGTCTATGCCGAGCTCCAGGGATGCCGTGGCGACGCACACCTTCACTTCGCCTTTCTTGAGTTTCTGCTCCGCATCTTTGCGTGTCGCTCGCGATAGGCTGCCGTGGTGTGCCACAACCATCGATTCGCCGAGCTTCTCTGAAAGCATGTGCGCCACGCGCTCAACTAGACGGCGTGTATTCACAAATAGAAGCGTGGTCTTATGCTCTTTGACCATTTCGGCTATACGCTCGATTGTTGCGTCCCATAGCTCGTGAGAGGCAATTGGACCGAGCTCAGACTCGGGCATCTCAATCTCAAGGTCCATCTCTCTGGAGTGTCCGGTATCCACGATGAGGCAGTCGGCTTTCCCATCTTTTGAAATATGCTTATTGCCTACTAGGAACCGCGCCATCTCCTCGATGGGCTTCTGCGTAGCGGACAGTCCTATGCGTGTAATCGGCGCGTCGGCAAGCCGGCATAGGCGCTCGACTGTTAGCGTCATGTGCGAGCCTCGCTTGGTGCTGGCGACGGCGTGTATTTCATCCAGGATAAGTGTCGCGGTGCTCTTTAGCGCCTTTCGTCCGCTCTCGGATGTCATCAGGATATACAGAGATTCAGGCGTCGTGATCAAAATATGGGGCGGCTTTTTCGCCATCGATAGCCGCTCGCTGGCAGGCGTGTCGCCCGTGCGTACTGCAGTGCGTATCTCCTGTAAAGGCACACCCATCTTTTCGGCGATAATTCGCATCTCGGCAAACGGCTCAGCCAGATTCTTTTGTACATCCGCCGAAAGTGCCTTCAGCGGCGATACGTAAACAACCTCAGTTTTGTCCTGTAGTGTGCCTGCCACCGCAGAGCGTATTAATTTGTCCAGACATATGAGGAATGCCGCCAGTGTTTTACCTGAGCCGGTAGGCGCGGCGATAAGCGTATGCCTGCCCTGCGCGATAGCCGGCCAGCCTTGCTCCTGCGCAGGGGTCGGCTGGGCAAACCGCGATACGAACCACTCACGAACTATGGGATGGAATATTTCGAGTGAAAACGGCAAATGTCACCTTTTGATCTAAGAAACTATTTAGAAGCGGATCCGGCAACCTTATCAGGTCTTATCGTAATTTTAACTCGTACGTCTGCTGAATCAGTGTTTACGTATTTGTCCAAGCCACGGTACTTTTTGGCGAACGTATCGGCGTGAGTCTGCCCATTTTTCGCGTCCATGTCTATAACGGTACCCTGTATCCAGAGAGTGTTGTAGTTATTCTGCGGGTCGACTACGGAAAGCGCTACGTTTGGATTTCGGCGCATGTTCTTTGCCTTCAGACGGTTCTGCTCTGTATTTATGAACAGATTCGTGCCGTCAGTGTCTATCCACAAAGGCGTAACTTGAGGCGTTCCATTCTTCATGATCGTCGCTAAGTGTGCGAGGACTGGCTTCTTTAGAAGCTCCACCGCTTTTTCCGATAATTTGGCTGCCATTTGACTTCCTTTATTAGACCAAACGTTTCAATAATTATATGCCTTATCCATGCAGATCCGCAATAACTTCCCTTCAAACAAAAGAGGGGCAGCTTACGCTGCCCCTCTTTCTGATTTAACGGATTAAAAGTTACGGAGTTGTTCTTGGAGCGTCCGTAAGCCAGATGAATTCCTGAGGCCCTGTAAAGTTACGACCTGTCCTGACAACGAAGTTACGTGTTCTAGGACTGAGTACTGTGTAACCAGGTTCAGCGCCTGACCAGATGTTGTACACGTTAGTCATCTCGAAGTCCCACAACTGTTTTGCCTGCGTCCTTTGCTTTGCCGGGTCCACCGTCACCCTGATGTCCTTCAATAGCTGGTTGATCGCCGGATCATCTATGAATGACGTGTTGTGAGCTGAAGCTGGCGCAAACTTATATTGCGCGACAGCGTTCAAGCTAAGGTCGCCAAGAAGGAAGTGGTTCATGGTGAGCTCTGAATAGGTGCGCAGGAACCACTTGGTGTAGTAGCTCTGCGTGTCCAGCTGGGTCAGTTCAAACTCAAATCCATTGTCCTTCCATAGCTGCTGCATCACCTGAGCTAATGGAATGTAGCTGGAGCTGGCTCCAAATTCCAGTGACCCTGGCGCTTTAAATTTACCGCCGACCATTACTCCGGCATCTGTGAGCAATTTCTTGCCTTCAGTCGGGTTGTACTGGCCGTACTGGCCAAAGTCAGCAACTGTAAGCGGCTTGCCTGAGAAGAGGGGTCCCGGTACCGGTCCACCCCATACCCAGTTGCCTGTGATTGAAAGCTGCTTTGCGGCCTTTTCTTTGTCGAAGAGCATGCTGATACCTCGGCGTACTCTTATATCGTTCCACGGTGCTTTCTTTGTGTTGAACGCCAGCGCATTGAAGCTGGGCTGGCCTGAGAAGAAGACTCGCACATCTGGATTGGACTTGCCGAGCTGCTGGATGTGCTGCGTGCCGAGGCCGCTTCCGAAGTCAAGCTGGTTTGTTCTCATTGCCGCCAGGATTGTACCTGGATCCCCCATAACTATCATTGCGCTCGTGTCAAGGTAAGGAAGCGTCTTGCCATTGCCGTCCTTACGCCAGTAGTCCGGGTTGCGAATGAATGTTGCGCTGGCCCTGAATTTATATTCTTTCAATATGAACGGACCTGTGCCTATCATCATTGCAGCAGCGTGCCCGTTGCTTGCATTTATGAATTCCGGAGACTCAATAACCTGTTGCGCTCCAAACAATTCGTTAAATGCCCAGGCGTTAGGCTCTTTCAGCTTTAGGACCACGGTATATTTGTCAGGAGCCGTCGCAGACTCAATCTGTGCATAAATTGCTGTTTGTACGGCATCCTTATCACTGTATCTCTTAATGTTAAAGAGGACGTCGTCAGCAACCATTTCCCTGCCTGTAGACGGAGCGACATTCTGAAACTTAATGCCCTTTCTCAGGTTGAAGGTATATGTCTTCAAATCGTCGGAAATGGTCCATTTCTCAGCGAGGGTCGGAGCGAAGTGTGTGAGGTCATCATTCAGGTTTGGCTCAAATGCGACCAGCTTCTCCGCTGCGTAGCGTGAGAAATAGATTATCGGGGAGCCGTCCTGATATTTGGGATCGAGATCACCTAGTGAGTAAGTGCCGGACTCCGTATAGGTACCGCCATACCTAACGTTCTCGATTTCCGGCTTGGCTAAGGTCGCCCTGTCGATAATAGTTCCTGTTGAACCAGATGGCGTCGGGACCTGCGAAATTGCAGTAGCTACCGCAGTTGTCGATGGCGCAGGCGCCGCTGTAGCCGCTGATGTTGCTTTCGCGGTTGGCTGTGGAGCCTGAGTGGCTTCCTCACCACCACCGCCGCATGCTGATAGCAATAGCGCCAGCAAAGAAGCGCAGGATGCTACAAGTAAAATTGACTTGCGTCTCATAAATAACCGCCTCCAAAATTTAGACTATAAAACCCTGGCCATATTTTAGACTGTTACGTTACTATGAAAGAATTTGAAAGTCAATTTGACGAGTAATGTTATACTCGCCCAAACTCTCGACAAGGAGGCTTAATGATCTACGAATATCGCATCTATCATCTGATCCCCGGCGGCATGGCCAAAGAGCACGAACGTCTTGCGAAAGTAGCGTTTCCCCTTTTCGAAAAACATGGAATGAAGGTCGTAGGGTGCTGGACGAACCTCATCGGCGGTTCCAGCAACCAAATCATCTATATGCTTGGCTACCCTGACCTGGCAGCACGCGAAAAATCATGGATGGCTTTCCAGGCTGACCCGGATTGGCAGAAAGAGCTAGCTGCGGCTGCAGCCAATCCACCTTACGTAGATCGCATCGATAACGTCATGCTGCGGCCAACAGCCTATTCCCCGATGAAGTAAGAAGACATGTTTACTGAAAAAGAGATAGAGTTCCTGAAATCGCACCACACATTACGCCTTGCCACAGCATCCAAAACCGGCCAGCCAGACGTAACGCCGGTAAGTTACCATTTCGACGATACTTTTATTCAAGTTGGAGCGGTGGGCCGCGAAAAGACATTTAAGTACAAAAATGCCCTGGAAAATCAGAAGGCATCATTTGTAATTGATGACGATGTCCCCGCCGACACCTGGAAATCTGTAGGACTGAAGGTTCACGGCAATATAGAACTAGTCAATCTGCCGGACTGGCGCGGGCGTGCCCCTCACTTGCGTATAACACCGTTAGTTCACTGGAGCTGGGGCATCGATACGCCCGTTCTTATAGGGGGCAGGCCTTTTTTCAAAAGGACTAAGTGGTAAGCATTCTAAACAGACGGTATCGGCTTAGGTTTCGGCAGTTCTTTTTTGAACATTCCGGCTAGCTTCGCTGCGCTGCCACGTACGTCTTTCTGAGACACTACCGCGCTTATGACGGCAGCCATGTCCGCACCGTGTTTCAAAACTGACGGTAAGTTACTCTCGTTAATGCCGCCGATCGCTGCAACAGGCACGCTCACAGCTCGCTTTATCTCTTGCAAACGGGTGAGATCTGCAGGACGAGTGTCGTGTTTAGAGGTTGTGGGAAACAACCTGCCTACTGAAACATAGTCTGCCCCATCTGCCTCCGCCTGTTTAGCTTCACTCACATTGTTTGTAGATACCCCAACCATGAAGCCTACCGGCGCAATCTTACGAACTTCTGCCAATGGCATATCCTTTTGTCCCACATGTACACCGTCAGCGCCTGACGACAATGCCAGGTCCAAATGGTCGTTCACGAAGAAGAGAATGCCTGATCCCTTGGTTAATTTTGCAATCGCCCGCGCAATCACAAGTTGAGCACCTTTTTCGTTGGCCTTATCTCGCAGCTGAATAACTTTGGCTCCGCCTTCAATCGCCAGCGTAGTGATCTTGATGGGGTCACCCACACAAACTGAGGGGTCTATAATGACATAAAGGCCTTTCAGTTTCAGGCGGTTCTCAGCACGAAGGCAGATGCCAAACAATATCTTCTCAATATCGTAAAGCTCGAAGCGACACTTCTTTAAATCCTTAGCCGCCGGCCCATGGATAACTGATTTGATTTTTGACATTTCTTCGAGCGAGCGTAATGCTTCTTCAACACGTTTGGCATTAACCGTAACAAGCGTGGGCATCGAACCTGTGCGGGACTGCTGTTCTTCCGTGATAGCTCCAGGGTCGCCGGTTGCATCGCGTGCGCTTAATAAGGCGGCCGTCTGCTCGGAGTAAGCTATCCGCAAGAAATGGCGTATATCGGCGATGCGTGATGAAATTTCCTTGGAGGAGACAGCAAACCTTGCTACGTCTTCCAGAACACGCAACCCTTCACTCGCACGATTAAGGTTAGCGTCTAATAGGCGTTCATGCATGGAAGAATTGTAGTACAAACAGGCACATCTAAAACCCTATGTCAGCTTACAGGCAGTGAAAATGAGAATGTGGAACCCTTATTTATCTCGCTGTCCATCCAGATGCCTCCATGCATCAACTCCACAAGACCTTTGACGATATACAAGCCTAGACCGGAGCCTGGAATGTCCCTTGTCTCAGGACGGCTGATGCGCTGGAATACAGCGAATATCCGGTCGCGGTCTTTAGCCGATACTGATTTATTAGTCTCATTTTATCTCTATTTACTCAGCTGCTTGAGAATTAATCCCATTCTAACTCGTAGTTCCAATAATATGCTTGACACAGCTTTCATTCAATGTCGAATAGAACATCGCCCTAACACCTAAGAACTTTATATAACTAAAAGAGCCCTCCGATTCGGAGGGCTCTTTTAGTTATATAAAGGTAAATTCGCTAACTCTTTTGAGAGATTCCTTCTTTTGACATTGTGGAGTCTACAGGCTTAGGAATACCACGAAACCTGAGCCGCATCAGACCTTCAATATCCGTTCGCACGGTACGGACTATCCGAACGCGCGTATCAGGATCATCCACCCACGTAACTGGTATTTCCTTGATTCGGTAACCATTTTTCGCGGCAATGATTAACAGTTCTGTATCCAGAAACCATGTGGTATCCTTAACAAGCGGAATCAACTCATTTACGACACGCCTATTCATCGCTTTGAATCCGCACTGGGCATCTCTGAAAGATGTGAAAAACGTCATACGGATGAGAAGGTTGTAGCACCTTGAAATAAATTCGCGCTTCAGACCTCGTGTAACTCGCGAGCCTTTTGTCAGCCGGGACCCGATTGCGATGTCATAGCCTTCTTTATCAATTGCGTGAATCATGGGAGGGAAAGATTCGAGGCGTGTGCTAAGGTCTATATCCATAAAGCTAACAATATCAGCATTGCTTTCAATCCACGCCTTCTTTAACGCCCGGCCGCGCCCTCTTTCCGGAAGGTGGTTGTAATCGATCTTGCCAGGGTATTTAGCCTTGTAACGCTTAGCAATCTCAAGGGTACCGTCCGTGGAACCATTATCGGCGACTACTATCCGCCAATGATAGGCTCCCATGTTAGCCTGAAGAAAAGCATAGAGTTTATCTAGGCTAACCGGAAGGTCCTTCTCTTCATTTAATACTGGCAGAACTATATCTACAGAAGTCATATCAGACTGATTATAGGCTAAATATCGCTCTCGGCCTAATGCTGAGCAACTGTTAGCGCGTTTTACTGCTATCTGGTAGACCAGCAGCTTATAACATGGCCTCTTTGAGCGCGCGTGCAACTACAAATGGGTCGCTTGATATGACCGGCTGCGCAAATAGCTCCATAGCGCCAATGTCGGACATTCGGCTCTTAGTGTCGCCACGGTCCACAAGATGGACCATAACAGGAAAATCGCTCCAGTCTTCAGCTACAGCGGCTATTGGAGGCATGTGTACGGCTACATTGAAAGACACCACACCAAGATTTTCACGGTAGCAGACCATCGCATCGTACATTGCGGATTTAAGCTCATCATCAAAGCGGTCCGCAATCAGAGTTACACCCTTCTCTTTAACGGGAGTTAGTGGAGCGACTACTCGGACCCCTTTTCTTTCGAAACCACATCCCAAGGATTCATGTATCAGATAAAAATCATCAAAGTACTTGGATTTCGTTCGGACGTTGTACTCATTCGCGCAACGCCTCAAATACTCAACCGCTGCGTAATGCATACCGTGGCTCAGTGTCATCTGCATGTGGCCGTGGATAATCGACGCGCCTGCTCTCCAAAGACAGTTCCACATCAGGAAATAGTAACGGGCGGCAGGATCAGAGGCAGCCGCTTTTTCAGCCCACTGCTGGGCAACATCTATATAGTCCGAGACTTGCTCCCGGGTGAAATTAAGAGGGTTTGATTCATTGAAAATCACCAGCCCGTGAAATCCATCGTATTTAGCGATATTGCTGGCCGTAACGGAATGCTTGCCGGTCACACGCCCAAATACATCTTCCGGTGTGCCATTTACAGGGTCTCGGAAAGTATCACCTGAGGCAAGCTCTGTAAGAGCAGCCTCCACACCGCTGCGGTCTCGGAACTCGATTGGGCGAAGAGCGCGAAGCTCATTAAACAAAGCGCCTTGAAAGGTAACTATGTTGGTTACTTTAACTACTTTCTGATTTTCGACTGCTTCAAGAGAGCCGAACTGCTTTTTAACCCACTCATGCATTGATTTTGGCGCTATTAGTGACCCTTCGGCAATGCTGACGTGAAACATCTGGTTAAACCTATCTCGGTCGCGTTTTGCCAGGCCTGCGACAAGTTTGTCCAGCTCCATCACGCTTGGCCGTTCAGAAATTCGCACTATAGTCTCCTTTAAGCCTTAACAATGAGTCTCCTTCAGGATGATAACGAAACTTATTATTCAAAGTAACGAGTAAATTTGGAGTCACTACTTCAACTATACACATCAGAAGTTAGGGACTTGTAAACAGTTGTTACGTCAATCGTTTAGCTGATGGCGATGAGTTTTGGCTAATGCCTAAAGTGGCGAACGCCTGTAAACACCATAGCTGCGCCTGATTTATCAACCGCCTCAGTGACTTCTTTATCGCGTATGGAGCCTCCCGGCTGAACAATCGCTATTACACCACCGGAAAGAGCGAGTTCCACCCCATCAGCGAACGGGAAGAAGGCGTCCGATGCGAGAACGCTGCCCTTAGCCTTATCGCCAGCGGCCTTCAATGCCAAATGGACGCTGTTCACGCGGTTCGGCTGACCAGCTCCCATTCCTAGCAATGTTCGGTCTTTTATGAGCACGATTGCGTTGGACTTGATATGCTTCACGACTTTCCAAGCGAAACTTAAGTCTGCAAGTTCCGTCGCTGTGGGCCTGCGCTTCGTTGCTGGTTTCCAGGCAGACGCGTCTTCGTCAATGTAGTCAGAGCTTTGCACTAGCAATCCGCCAGAGACTTTGCGGTAGTCTATCGACTGGGCAATCTGGTTTGCGCCTTCAACTTTCAGGATTCTGAGGTCTTTCTTCTTTTCCAGTATCTGCAACGCTTCCGGATCATAATCAGGCGCTATGACTATCTCATAGAAGATCTTGGAAACTTCTTGCGCAGCCTCTTTGGTCAGCTTGCGGTTGAAAGCAACAATGCCGCCGAATACCGAGACAGGGTCCCCGGAAAACGCGCGCTTGTAGGCTTCAAGCTGGTCACTATGGCTGGCAAGGCCTGCCGGGTTAGTGTGCTTAATGATGGCGACCGTGCAATCTAGGAAATCTGATGCTGCTGACCAGGCCGCGTCAGCGTCAAGAATATTGTTAAATGACAGTTCTCGTCCGTGAAGCTGCTTAGCACCTGCTATGCCGCCTCCAAAACTCTCCTGGTAGAACGCGGCCTTCTGGTGCGGGTTTTCACCGTATCGCAAATCCTGAATTTTTTTGAGACCAACTGTTAATTCTTCCGTGAAATTGATGTTGTACTTATTCAAGTATTGAGCGATATACGTGTCATACAGCGCGGTGTGCTGGAACGCCTTCTGCGCCAGTTGACGCCTCTGGTCAGCCGTAGGCCCGCTTTCCTTGAGCCACCCCAAAACGCGCTCGTAGTCGGAAGGGCTCACCACTACAGTTACGTCTGGGAAGTTCTTGGCCGAAGCGCGTATCATCGTTGGGCCGCCGATGTCGATATTCTCGAGAGCATCGTCCAGCGAAACGTCTGGCTTGCTCACGGTCTGCACAAACGGGTAGAGATTTACGCAGACTATATCGATCAAATCGATATTAAGCTTAGCGATCTGCTCCAGGTCAGCCGCACGGTGTCTGCGGGCCAGGATTCCACCGTGGACGGCTGGGTGCAGCGTTTTAACACGTCCGTCCATTATTTCTGGGAACCCGGTCAGCTCCGAGATGGTGTGAACTTTTACGTTAGCCTGCTGAAGGGCTTTGTGCGTGCCGCCTGTACTGTAAATATCAATGCCTAAAGCATTAAGACCTTTCGCAAACTCTATCAGCCCTGTTTTATCGGAAACGCTAAGAATTGCCCTCATTGGACCTTAACCTCTTCAAACATATCTAGTCGAGCTTTACACCATCGCGCTGTTCTACTCTGCCGATGATAACGGACCCCTTCACACTATCCAGAATCTTTGTACTGTTCTCCGGGCTGGTGAAGATGACCATGCCCATGCCCATGTTAAATACGCGGTACATCTCATGTTCGGTCGCCTCGCTCTTGCCGTGGATGAGCTTAAACAAAGGCGGCACCTCCCACGCTGAGGTGTTCACGACTGCGCCGAGTCCCTTAGGCAGTACCCTGGGAATGTTATCCTGGAACCCGCCGCCGGTGATATGCGCCATACCCTTGATGTAAGGCAGGAGCGGTTTCAGCATGTCGTAATAGCTGACATGAGGCTCCAGCAATGCCTCGCCTAACGTTCGGCCAAGCTCAGGCATACGTTTGCTGAGAACTGCAGGGTTCGCATCGATATCCAGCGCTTTACGCGCTAACGAATAACCATTCGTATGCAAGCCGCTTGAGGGTACACCTACGAGAACGTCTCCCGCGATGATATTTTTGCCGTTGATAATCTTATCCTGTTCGACGGCGCCTACAATAAAGCCGGCAACCTCCACATCGCCCTCTTTGTAAGTTCCAGGCATCTCGGCCGTCTCGCCGCCTATAAGCGCACAGTGGGCCGCTTTGCACGCGACAACCATGCCTTTTACCAAGTCCTCACAAACCTTCGAGTCCATCTTTCCCAGGGCTATGTAATCCAGGAAGAACAGTGGGTCGGCGCCGCCGACAAATATATCGTTCACACAGTGGTTAACGATGTCCATACCGACGGTATCGAACTTACCCATGAGCGATGCGATGCGCATTTTTGTGCCAACCCCGTCTGTGCTAGCAACGAGTATCGGGTTCTGGTAGCCGGACATCTTGAACATGCCGCCAA
>SHYL01000046.1 GCA_009692825.1 Dehalococcoidia bacterium
GTCCCGCATCCAGAACGACGTGTCTCAGATACAGGATTCTTTGTCCCAGGGCTTCCTAACCTTTGGCGATGTCACGATGCTTCTGGGAATAGTCGCTTTCATGCTGGCGTTAGACGTTAAGCTGGCGATGTTGACATTCGTAGCGATACCGCTGCTGGCAGTCACAATGATCGTCTGGCAGGGACATGCAAGGCGTGCATTCATGCGCGCCCGCCGTTCCATATCCGTTGTCAACGCGAAGCTGCAGGAGAATATTTCAGGCGTACGTGCTATACAGAGTATGAACCGCGAAAAAGTGAACATGGAGCAGTTCGATAAGCTGAACAACGCTAACCTGCAGGCTAACCTTCGCGCCACGCGGTTATCATCAGCACTGATGCCGGTGGTGGAAGTACTTAGTGCCCTTTCAATTTCGATTGTCATAATGTACGGAGGCTACCTGGCGCTCAATGGTCAAATAACGATAGGTTTGCTGCTCTCTTTTGCCTTGTATGCCCAGCGCTTCTTTGACCCTATACGCAATATCACTCAGGAATACGCCAGCTTCCAACGTTCGATGGTTGCCGGACACAGGATTTTCCAGGTGCTGGACACCAAGCCGGATGTGCAGGACTCGCCGAATGCCGTTGAGCTTCCGGCGGTTAAAGGCGAGATAGTCTTTAAGGATGTCAATTTCCACTACAACAAAGAAGTGCCCATACTGAAAGACTTCAATCTCCATATAAAGCCAGGCGAAACGATAGCCCTGGTGGGTCCTACAGGTGCCGGCAAGAGCACTGTCGCCAGCCTCGTATCGCGATTTTATGACGTGTCGTCAGGCAGCATAATGATCGACGGGCATGACCTGCGCGATATAAAACGCTCGTCCATCGCGAAGCAAATCGCAATGGTTTTGCAGGACCCGTTCCTCTTCACGGGAACCATTCGTGAGAACATACGCTACGGGCGATTGGAAGCTACCAATACAGAGGTAGAAAAAGCCGCAACGCTCGTGGGGTTGGAACCTTTCTTATTAAAAATGGAAAATGGGCTGGACACGCCGATTTTTGAGCGAGGCGTTAACCTAAGCGTTGGACAACGCCAGCTCATCAGCTTTGCCAGGGCAGTGCTCGCGGACCCGCATATCCTGATATTGGATGAGGCCACGGCCAATATCGATACACAGACGGAAATGGTCATTCAGCAGGCGTTGAAGACGCTGCTCAAGGGCCGTACCTCGATCGTGATTGCGCACCGCTTGTCCACGATAAAGGATGCGGACGGCGTCATAGTTATCGAGGGCGGGCGAATCACAGAGCAGGGTACGCACATGGACCTGCTGCGCGCCAGCGGCACATATGAACGACTCTATACCATGAGCTACCAGCTGGCTTAGTCAGCGCCCTTCGACTGCTAAACTATTTCTATGAAGTATAAAGCTGTTGTTTTCGATCTGTTCGGCACGCTTGTCCAGAACATACCCAACCATGAATATGACAAGCAGACCTATGAGCTTGGCGATTCGCTCGGTATAGAACCCAATAAATTTGTTTATCTCTGGAAAAAGACCGCGCCCGACCGCGAATTCGGAGTATTCAAGGGATACGCGGAGAACATCAAGTACCTCTGCAGCAAGTTGAACCTGGATATGGATGATTCACGCGCTGATGCTCTTGCCGAAGTCAGGCATAAGCTGGTACGCAAGGCGCTCACGCCCTGGCCAGATGCTGAGGTCACCCTGAAGCAGTTAAAAACCGATGGTTATAAAGTTGGCCTTCTCAGCAACTGTTCATATCCAGTGCCTCAGTTCTGGAATGAGCTTGCTATATCAAAATATGTAGACGAGACCGTCTTTTCATGCGTTCAGGGAGCTATGAAGCCTGACCATAAAATGTACACAAGCATCTGTGACAAACTGGGTGTTTATCCGCAGGAATCACTTTTCGTAGGCGACGGCGAAAACAATGAACTGATCGGGGCAATAGAGATGGGTATGACGCCGGTGTTAATCAAAGTGCCGCCCGACTTGTTGAAATCTCAATACCCTGAAGATTCCAAGTTCTGGAAGGGCGCAAAGATTTCTGCTCTGACTGAACTATTTAAGCTCCTATAGCAGTTACTACCGTCATCACGATTACCGCAGTCAGCGGCACCATCAGGTTATCGTCCAGCAAACCAATAATTGGAACGCGTAAGCGCCCTGAGTCAAACTCGGCTATGGCCGCAGCGATCACACCGGCAAGCGCCGCCACAATCCACACGTCAGTGGCGGCCAAACCCACGCCAATAGCGATGGCCCCTGCTGCTACGGCAAAGGCCAGAGTGCCCTCAAGCGTCTTTTTGCCGGCGATATGTATGCGACCAAACCGTTCGCCTGTGACGGCGGCAGAGGGGTCTCCAACTGCGGTATAGAGGATGGCAAGCGCACCGACTTCTTTATCAAACGCGCCTAAACAGATTGCGGTGGCTATTAGCATGTGCGTGGCGGCAGTAATGCTATTCTCTTCTCGCTCTTTCATAAGGAGGCTAATAGTTTTCATGAAAAGTTGATTTGCTTGCCGGTTACGCAGGCGAACCACTTCTACAATGACCATCCCTAACGCAAGCGATGCAGCTACCCAGAACGCGAAGTCGCCGGGGGTTAGCAGAGCTAATACGGGTAGTGCTGAGCCTGCGATGAGATGGAACGCTTTGCGGGGAAGTCTTCCGCCATCAGAGGCGGGTTTCTTGAACGCAGATGTGTCGCCGGAAGCAGTATTACGTGCCAATGCTATTTAGCGACGGTATAGGGTTTCTTGTCCGGGTGCTTTGTATAGAAGTCTTTGAGCGCGTCTTTCAGAGCATCTGCGGCGAGGACTGAGCAGTGCATCTTTACACGCGGGAGGCCGCCAAGAGCGTCCGCGATTGCCTTGTTGGACAACTTTTCCGCCTCTTCAAGCTTCATGCCTGTCATCATCTCCGAGGCGATGGAGCTTGTGGCTATGGCCACGCTGCATCCCAGCGTGCGCCACTTAGCTTCAGAAATTACGTTGCCTGTGATCTTCACTTGGAGCATCATGGTGTCACCGCAGGCAGGATTGGTTATAGTCGATACACCGTCGGGGTTTTCAATCTCGCCGACGTTGCGCGGGTGCATAAAATGGTCGATTACTTTTTCGGTGTATTGCGGCATAGTTTTTATTTTACTGGAGCCATTGCCCGCAGCCGTTCGATCACACCCGGCAGGACAGACAGTACATAGGCTACGTCTTCCTTCGTGTTTTCCTCGCCCAGCGTTAGCCTGAGAGCCCCGCGAGCGATATCCATCGCCTGGCCGATGGCTATTAGCACATGTGATGGCTCAGCTGAGGCAGTTGTGCAAGCGCTTCCGCTTGATGCGCAGACTCCCAGCATGTCCATGTTCACGAGCGTTGACTCGCCTTCTACCATCTCGAATGAGAAATTTACATTGTTAGGCAACCGTTTTGTGGGGTGGCCGTTTAATCTTACGCGGCTTATCGTGTCCTCGATGCCTGCGATCATTTGGTCGCGCAGGGCCTGCACATGCTTAACATTGGCTTCGCGCGAACGCTCCGCGCGCTTCAACGCGGCTGCAGTTCCTACGATTCCCGGCATGTTCTCCGTGCCCGCGCGCCTGTTGCGCTCCTGCGTACCACCCATTTCCTGGGCTGTAAACGGTGTACCACGCCTGATGTACAAAACACCGGCGCCCTTTGGTCCGTAGAACTTGTGGCTAGATAGACTGAGCATATCGACGCCGAGTTTATCTACATTGAGGTCTAGGTAGCCTGCGGCCTGTACCGCATCCGTATGCATGATAATGCTTCGGTTCAGGACTTTCGCTCGTGCTCTTACGGCTTTAGAAATATCGGAGATAGGCTCTACTGTACCGATCTCGTTGTTAGCGTACATCACGCTTACAAGCACAGTCTTGTCGGTTATCGCTTTGGCCACATCGTCTGGATTGACCAGGCCGTACTTATCGACCGAGAGCAGTGTTGTTTCAAATCCTAGCTTTTCCAGCCAATGGCACGTGTGCAATACCGCATGGTGTTCAATCGATGAGATGAGGATATGGTTGCCCATCTGCTTGAGTGCCATCGCCGCGCCTTTGAGCGCAGAGTTATCCGATTCGGTGCCGCCGCTGGTAAATACGACCTCCGCTGGCCTAGAAGAGAGGACTGATGCCACACCTTCGCGGGCCTCATCGAGACCTTTTCGCGCCAGCTGAGCCGGGCCATAGATGCTGGACGGGTTGTGATATAGCTGTGAAAAATAGGGCGTCATGGCTTCCAGCACTTCGGGGTGAAGAGCTGTGGTGGCCGCGTGGTCCATGTAAATTACTTTGCCGTCTGCCATATGTGCCATTAATGTACGATTCTAAACCCTCTTTGTAAGAGGGTCAATAAATCTAGCGTCCCTGGGAACCGAGCATAAGTCGGGGCTGCAGCCATCTCTGGACGCTTTCATGAGTAACTATTCCCATCACAACGCCGTTTTCTAAGACTAGCAACCGGCTGTAGCCGGTGGATTCCAGTTTTTCCATAACAGAGACGGCATCCTCATCTATTTTTACCGTCGGCAGCTTGCCGACGGGGGTCATGATCTGGCCTGCGTTAGTAGTCAGCCATTTGTCTTTTGGAAGGCTCCGGATATCGCGTAGAGAAAGCATACCGAGCGCATTCTGTCCTAAGGATACGACAAAGCTGGAGTGGGCGCCCAGATAAATGAAGTTATCAACCAAGTCCTTGATGTTGGTCTGCTGCGCGACCATCACGAAGTCAGATGACATAACGTCATGGGCTTGCAGACCGTTAAGTGCGTTGCGAAAGCGCATCTGGCTGTAAGCCTGCTTAGATGCGTTCTCAAGAAACCACCCTATAAACGCTATCCAAAGCCACGAAAACTCGCGATCCACTATGAACAGCGTAAGGCCTGCGCCAATGAAAAGCCATGCGATGACTCGCCCAACATTCGATGCGACTCTAGTGGCTTTCTGAAGGCTTTCCCTATTGGCTGTTTCTTTACCATCGATTGTTGGAACAGCAATACCCGTTATCTTCTTAAGCCGCCGGGTTAAGAAGAGTTTCCAAGTTATGCCTCTGAATATACGGCCTCCATCCAGAGGAAAACCGGGTATCAGGTTAAATACGGCTAGCTGTATATTTATGAATCCGAGCCATAAGCTGAGAGTAGATAGTTGCTCATTTATATGATTGAAAACGAGATAGATGACTAGGAAAAGGCCGCCCAGCAGTAAACTCATAGCGGGACCGGCCGCGGCTACTTGGACTTCGTCTCCAGGTTTGGTTGGTTCTTTCGTGATCTGCGCTACGCCGCCGAAAACAAACAGCGTTATGCGTGCAACAGGGATGCCCTTTTTAATCGCGACCAGGCTGTGGGAAAGCTCATGGGCAACTACGCTGGCGAAGAAGAGGACGCTGGTCGCGACTGCCGTGACGATACGCTCCGTGTTCGACCAGTGGTCAGGGAAAACGTTACGCACAAGCATTGTTGTGAGTAGGACGAAAATAAAAAACCAGCTGTAGTGGACGCCAATGGGGATTCCGAAAATCTTTCCTAACTTAATACTGCTGACCAAAGCTAACCTCTTAATCACTATAACATATGGAGCCTTAATCTCCGGTGAAAAGCGAGTGCTCATACCACCCGTCGCTTCCACTAGGTTTGGCGCTTCAGTGAGTCTACAGTGGATTCAGTGCGATTCAAAATAATGAAGTCTAGCGACTAACCCTGGACATTTAGCGCACTTTAAGAATGGCGTTCGAAATATGTTTACCTTGTCTAACATCATTTTTGTGGGAGTAGTTGTCTTATTTTTCGTTGCAGGCGCACATTTCATGGTGGGCTCGCTTGCGGGTAAGCTAGTCTAAAGGTATTGGTTTCTTTCTTACATCGACTGATCCTCAATAGCCACTGTGCTCAGGATAAACCCCTACGCTGATATAATTACTAGTACGATATGAACAAATATGGGGAATTGTTGATGCCTGAACCAAAGTCGATAGATGAAATACGCGACTCATATCTGAAATTCTTCGAATCGAAGAAGCACCTGGTGGTGCCCAGCTCATCGCTGGTGCCTGTTGGCGACCCTACACTCCTGCTTACGACTGCTGGTATGGTACAGTTCAAGAGCTACTTCACCGGCGAGCAAACGCCGCCAAACCCACGCCTTGCCTCATGTCAGAAGTGCTTCCGCACCACTGATATCGATTCCGTAGGCGACATCAAGCACCTAACGTTCTTTGAAATGCTTGGCAACTTCAGTATTGGCAACTATTTCAAAAAAGAAGCTATCGAATGGGCATGGGAGTTCGTTACCGGCGTCCTGAAGCTTTCGCCTAACAACCTGTGGATAACTTATTACAAAGAGGGCAATGACGAAGATCTAGAGGCGCGTGCGTTCTGGATCGAGGCCACCAAGGGCAGGCTTCCTGAGAGCCACATAGTGCCGCTTGGCAGGAAGTACAACTGGTGGGGACCCGCCGGCGAAGAAGGGCCGTGCGGCCCGTGCAGCGAGATACATTATTCATTCGATCTCGCGAACACCACGTTGGAGGATCTGACCGGGGACAGCTCGCGCGCGGTCGAGATATGGAACCTGGTATTTACGCAGTTCAACAAGGACAGGCAGGGCAACTTCACAAAGCTGCCGAAACCTAACATCGACACGGGCATGGGACTGTCCCGCACCGCCATGATCATGCAAAATAAGAGGACCGTATACGATACGGACGAATTCCAGTCCCTGATACGACACATCTCACAACTTTCCGGCAGAGAGTACGGACAGAACGAAGCCACCAGCCATGCTATACGCGTTGTGGCTGAGCACTCGCGAGGCGTATCGTTCCTTATTTCAGATGGGGTCCAGCCTTCGAATGAGGGACGGGGTTACGTGCTGCGCCGCATCCTCCGCCGAGCCGTGCGGTATGGGCGCAAGCTGGGACTGGACAGGCCATTCCTCGGAGAGATGGTTGATGCGGTGGTAACTAAGATGGGCAGCCAGTATCCACAGCTCATTAAGGACAAGGCGCACATCCAGTCGGTAGTTCTTGCCGAGGAGAATAGATTCAGAGAGACACTGGAATCCGGCGGAGTCATTCTTGATCAGATAATAAACTCGAAAAAGAGATCTGATAAAACTATCAGCGGTAAAGAAGCATTCGAGCTTTATGCGACTTACGGTTTCCCGCTCGACGTGACGATTGATATCGCTTCAGAACTGGGTTTCAAGGTAGATAGTGTTGCCTTCCAGAAAGAAATGGAGGTACATGCGGAGGTTAGCCGTGCAGGCGCAAACTTCGGCCTGGGCGATAAATCACCGTTACGTTATGCTGCCCTCACTCATGGGCATGACCACCATGTGGAGTTTGTCGGCTACGAACGTCTGCGGGAAAAGACGCGCATCCTGGGCATGCTGGTTAACGGCACGCTGGCAGATAAAGCGAGCGCGGGCCAGGAAGTAGAGGTCATACTTCAGTCGACGCCTTTCTATGCCGAGGGCGGCGGACAAGTAGGCGACTCCGGTGAGATACGCGCTCCATTGGGGCGAATTTCAGTAATAGGTACACAGAAGCCTGTGGATAAGCTGTTTGTACACATTGGACGTGTGGCCGAGGGGGAGATCAAAGTCGGCGATACAGTCGACGCTGACGTAGACGTCATCAGGCGTCATGAAACCATGTCCAACCACACCGGCACGCACATGCTGCACGCCGCGCTCAGGCAGGTGCTGGGCACACACGTGCGCCAGGCGGGTTCTCTGGTCGAGCCGGAGCGCCTGCGTTTCGATTTCACACATCCGTCAGCCATAACGCGTCAGCAGTTCATGGACATAGAGCGCTTAGTGAACCAGAAAACCCGCGAGGACCTGGACGTGCACAAACATGAAATGGGATACCAGGAAGCTATCGCGCACGGAGCTCTGGCATTCTTCGGCGAGAAATACGGAGACAGAGTACGTGTTATCCAGATAGGCGAGCACGGGCATGCATTCAGCACGGAGCTTTGCGGTGGCACTCATATCGATAGGACTGGTGAGATGGGCATACTAACGCTGCTTACGGAGAGCAGCATTGGATCAGGCGTGAGACGCATCGAGGCTGTTACTGGCAAAGGTGCTGAGGACTACCTGGAGACACTCCGGGCTGGAGAGCTCGAGATGGCCCAGGAACTGAAGACCACGCCTCATGAGCTGGCCTCAAAAATCAAAGGACTGGTGGCGGAACTTGACTCGGAGCGCAAACGAGCTTCGTCACTGGAGCGTGAGCTCGCTAGGTCCCAGGCTGACGTACTGTTGGCGAATGTACAGCAGGTTAAGGGTGCCAAACTTGTAAGCGGCCGCATAAATGTGTCGTCGGCGGACGTACTCCGCGAGGCTTGCGACTATATCAAAGGCAAGATAGGTTCAGGCGTAGTCGTTATCGGCGCACTGATTGCCGAAAGGCCCAGTTTTGTAGCAATGATCACGCCAGATCTGGTTAAGCAAGGGTTCCACGCAGGCAATATCGTGAAGCAGGTTGCAGCTGTAACAGGCGGCACGGGCGGCGGAAAGCCCGAGCTGGCGCAAGCGGGCGGCCAGGATGCTGCCAAGCTGGATGAAGCGCTCAAAGCTGCCGCGCAGTTCTTATGATTACGGCTAAAAAGTCAGTCATCAAAAGCTCTTTGCCGCAGAAGCGTATCCGCAAACGCAGCGAATCGCAGTCTGATTTCAAAGTACGGCGGGCGACTGACGCTGATATCCAGCGCATACATGACTTGATAATGTCAGCGGAAGGTCGGCTTCTCAAGCGGTCGCGGGCGGATATACGCAAATCGATCAGATTCTTCTTCGTAGTAGAGGTCCAATCTACCATTGTTGCCAGCTGCGCGCTTGAGATTTACAACAAGAAGCTGGCTGAAGTGCGCTCCGTAGTAGTGGATCCTGATTGGCAGAAGCAGGGTGTCGCAAGCGCCATGATTACCCGGTGTGTAGATGAGGCGAAACGCAGGCGTATTTACGAAGTGCTTGCGATCACGGATTCGGAGGGTGTTTTCAGGCGGCAGG
>SHYL01000047.1 GCA_009692825.1 Dehalococcoidia bacterium
CATTAAAACTTACCGCTAAAGATATTAAAGGCGTAGTTCTTATGAACCCAACGCCATCTACGCCAAACGCCGGCGATTGGCGCGAAACTATGTCCATAGATTTCGATACTTCCAAGAAGCTGTTCAACATGACGCTGGATAGCGGCGTCAGCGGATACGCTCTGTGCGGAACCCTGGGCGAGAACCCCGGCTTGATCTGGGATGAGAAGAAGGCTTATATAAAGACGGCAATCGAGACGATAAACCACCGCGCATACATTTTTGCGGGCGCCACAGCACTTGGAACAAAGGAAGTCATACGCCAGATGCGAGAGCTTCACGCGCTAGGCGCGGACGGATGCTTCGTTGGCCTACCCCTATGGCAGACGCCGACGATACAGAACATGAACGACTGGTGGAGAGATTTGGCAGAGGCCTGTCCTGACATACCCATCATGGTCTATGCCAACTCCAGCTTTTTTAAGACGACATATCCCAATGAGTTCTGGCAGGGCATCGGCAAGCATGCGCCCACCGCCGTGGCGGCAAAGGTCTCCTACGCGTACAAAGACCTAGATGCGGACATGGATGCCGCTACAAGCCGCGTCCAGTTTCTGCCCGGCAACACAAGCCTTATCGAGTTATCACGGAAGTACCCAGGCAGATTCAAGAGCGCGTGGATACCTCAGCCTCCCATTGAAGCATCGGTCGCGATGGTCAACGCTGTAGTCACAAACGATGCGGACTCTCTGGCGAGGGTTGAAGCTGACTTCAAGGCGCTTCCATCGCGCAACCCGCCAATGTCGCAGCAAAAGGGAACAGCAGGTGGTCCTGAAAGCGAATTCGCGATGTATAACGCACAGGTGGTCCGTGAGGCATGGAACGCGCAGTCGTACCTGCACGTTGGCCCGCCGAGGCCCCCATATCGCGACCTACCGCAGACATGGGTAGACTCGATAGGCGTCTGGGGCAAAGCTGTAGATGTTATGCGCAAGAAGTACATAGGTGTAAAAGCGGTCAAATAAGCTTTCTCTGAATTTCATAAAAGAGGCAGGCATAAATCCCCTGCCTCTTTTATTTTTGTAGCGACATTATAAACATAAGGTGAAATTTCGGGAAACGAAGGTATAATCTCAAACAGACGATATTTAAGTTTTGGATAATAGATGACCACCCAGCTACACATCAGAAAAGGTCCGCTCCGAATAACCGATACAACGCTGCGTGATGGTCACCAGTGTACAGTCGCGACGCGGATGCGAACCGCCGACCTCGAAGAGTTGGTATCAGATCTTGATAACTGCGGGTTTTACTCGCTGGAGGCTTGGGGCGGCGCAACCTTCGACGTAGCGACACGCTACCTCGCGGAAGACCCATGGGAGCGCCTTCGCATTTTCAAGAAGCTTGCGGTGAAGACACCGCTTCAGATGCTCATTCGGGGACAGAACCTCGTCGGTTACCGCCATTACGCTGATGATTTGGTTATGGCCTTCTGCCATAAGGCAGCTGAGAGCGGTATCGAGATTTTCCGGGTATTCGATGCCCTGAATGACCTCCGAAATCTTGAGTCATGCTTCAAAGCTATCGAGACGACTGGCAAGCATATTCAGGGCACCGTCTGTTACTCGATAACCGAGAGCCACTTAGGCGGTCCGATATTCAATCTTGAGTATTATGTTAAGAAAGCCCAGACGCTTAGAGATATGGGCGCAGATAGCATATGTATCAAGGACATGGCCGGCATGATTGCCCCCATGGATGCATTTGCGCTGGTCAAGGCGATCAAATCCGCGGTCAACCTGCCGCTTCAGCTGCATACCCATTACACCAGCGGCATGGCATCGATGAGCCTACTGAAAGCGGCAGAGGCTGGTGTGGATATTGTGGACTGCTGTCTGGCACCGCTTGCGCTGCGCGCTTCACAGCCCGCCGTTGAGCCGATCATCGTCGCCCTGCAGGGCACCGACCACGACACCGGACTAGATATCAATAAGATGTTCAAGCTAAATCTGAAGCTTGAGAAGATGCTGCCCAAGTACCGAGACTATATAAACACATCGAAGTTCTCGATCATCGACACCGAGGTGCTGGTACACCAGATACCCGGCGGCATGATAAGCAACTTAGTTGAGCAGCTTCGCGAAGCGGACGCGCTCGACAGGCTCGATGAAGTATTCAAAGAGCTGCCCCGGGCACGCAAAGACATGGGCTTCCCTCCGCTGGTGACGCCAACCAGCCAGATCATAGGTGTGCAGGCCATTAACAACGTGATATTTGGCCGCTACAAAATGATCACAGACCAAGTAAAGGACTACGCGGCCGGTATGTACGGCAGGCCTCCTGCTCCTATGGACCCTGAATTCGTGAAGATGTGCCTGAAAGATTACAAATATAAGACTCAGATCACATCACGTCCGGCGGATGTTCTGACACCTGAACTGAAGAAAGCCGAAGAAGCCACCAAAGGCATCGCTAAGAACCTCGAAGATGTTTTAACCTATGCGTTATACCCGGTAACCGGCATGCGCTTTCTTAAGTGGAAGTACGGCATCGAGCCGCTTGCGGACGATGTCGTGGGCAAGAGCCTTGACGACATACGCAAAGAAGACGATATGATCAAGCGCGTTAAGGCAGGCCAGCTGAATGAGCTGCCAACCGAGCTGAAGACAAACCTGGCCCCGGCCAAAACCGGTCACGGCCGCGCGTATAACGTCTATATCGACGACGAATTTTTCAGGATAGAGGTAGAGGCCGCCGACGGCTCTCCTATGGCAGCTGTCACATCTCAACCAGCCCCCGCGCCAGTTGCGCGTGTGGAGACGCCCGCCACCAGGCCTGCGCCCGCACCGACTCCAGCACCAGCACCCGTGGCTGCCGCCCCTGTCGCCGCACGAGCGCCTGTGCCACAGCCGACCGCAATTAGCGCTACACCCTCAACTAATTCACACCCTGAGACCAGCATCAAGGCACCCATGCCGGGCATACTAGTGCGCTACCATGTCAAAGAAGGCGACCAGGTTAATGCCGGCGATGTCATCGTGATACTCGAGGCGATGAAGATGGAGAACGCACTGCCTGCGCCAATCACCGGCACTATCAAGAAGCTTACGGTTGTTCCCGGGTTGAAGGTCACTAAGGACCAGGTTCTCGCAATAATCGGATAAAGTCTCCACCTCCATTCCAAACCAAAGCACACAACCATTTGCAGTAATCCCGTGTATTGCAAAAAGTATCATTAACAAATACGCTGCGAAGTTTTGTCGGCCTTATCAACCTTCCCCTTAGTCCCCTCCCTTTTCTGGAAGGGGATATAAATCAGCCTGGGGGACACCCCCAGTTCCCCCGTCAGAACCGCTGGAATGGGGTCAGTCGGCGCAACGTTGTAGCTCGGTTTGTAGTCGAACCCATCTGTGACTTCGAAGCCGAAGCGACCTAGCAGAATATCAGTTTAGGATGTTATTGAATAACGGCCGCACACATGGATACACTCGCTCCAGCTTCATCGACTATTAATCGCTGCGCCTATTTTCAAAGCGCCTACAGGCAAAATGACTAGTAACACCCCTACCATAACAATTACAAGGAATGAAGGCTTATTCGCGATACTTACACGCTACCAATGATGTGTGCTTGCGGTGTGACGGTACATGAAGCGGATGCGGAAGCCAATCTTGATAGATATCCTACGGTTGTATGACTATGTCAACGTTAGCATTAGAGACCGGTACAACGAAAAGTACGATGGTAAGGCACTCGCAATGAAGGGGGTTTACGCGCAACAAAAGAAAGGGGACTACGAATACATTTTCTCAGGGGAAGATAGGCCTTATAAGGTGTACGATGGGGCCTTATACCCGATGATGGGATCTCTAAGATTTCTTGTTGAACAGAAACCCGGGGATACAGCGTACTCTTGGAAACTAAAATCCTTTGCTGAAGTTAAGGCGTTCTTCGATGAAGTGGCTCCAGAACTTGTAGAAACTACCTACAAGACTAGCCTGATTTATGGAAGAAGGCCCAATCCCGTGGGCAAGGACGACAATCACTGGGACAACATGTACAAAACCGTAGCTTTGAACTACTACTCTAAGCATCCACACAAGTAAACGTCTGACGGTGAATGAAGCCGCTGTCTAAACTAAAGCGGCGTCATTTTGATCTCGTGTAAGAATAGACCAAGCAGTCCTAACCCTGCAAACAAAATATCCAGAGAAATCATTATTAAGGTTGTACACATTCTCGATAATACAAAAACACCCGCTTGAGATTCTCAAGCGGGTGTTTTTTTCTAAAGTATCGTGATGCTTACTTTGCGCCGACCAGCTGCACTCCGTACTTGCGGTTCAATGCGTCCACCTTAGGGCCGCGCTCGATGGCTGCTACCTTGATTTTTTCGAGCACATCGCGGTAAGGAGGTCTCATCGGACCAACATTCGGTTGGGTCTTAACCTCATTCCACTGCGTTCGCACCTGCTGAGCGTTGTAATGCGCGAACTCGGACTCGATGTCCTTCGCCCACTGATTCTCTTCCCAGTGTGGAGCTGGGGGCGGAGGAGGCGCTGTGTTCAGGGACTTGATGTCCGCCTCGATCTGTGCCGCGCGGTCTGCGTCGTGGTCCTGAAAGAACGCCTTGACTAGGTGGGGCATAACGATCGGGTCGTGAGACCACAGGCCTTTCAGTCTGCCTGGTGCTCTCCTTTCGATGTTGAGGGCGTTGAGCATTGGCACCACGAACTGTACCCTCGGTCCCGCCGCGTCCATATCCTTAACGAAATCGTTTGACTTGTAGGAGACCTTGTTTGTCACAACGGTGCTTCCAAACTTGTTCACACCTTCCCAGAATGAGACAGGGAATGACGTCTTAAAGAAGTTCGAGTTGGAGTAAACCATGATAGGCATGTCGGGGACTGCCTCGCCCAGGTCCTTCCACCAGTCGTTCATGTTCTGCTGAGTCGGCGTCTGCCACAGAGGCAAGCCTACAAATGCACCATCAGCGCCGAGGTCCTTCATCACGCGCATCTGTCGGATGACTTCCTTGGTGCCTAGAGCTGTGACTCCGGCAAATACGACTGCCTTGCCCTTAGCGACATCAACGACAGTCTTCACATATCCAACCTTCTCTTCGAACAAAAGGCCAGGGTTCTCACCGGCCGTGCCGCAGAGTGCGAGGACCTTTGTTCCATTGGCAATCGCTTGCTTGTACAAAACCTCAGTCGTCTTGTGATCGACGGAGTTGGTTGTCCGCCAGTCGCCTGCGTCAGGCGTAGATGGCGTCGGAGCGAACAAAACCGCACCGGTCATATCTTTAGCCGTAAATTTGAGTGCCATAAAAATCTCCTCTCTCCAATTCAAAATTTCTGACATAGGTGATTGTCTAAGTCGGCGCTAACTATATGCCACTCCGCGAAACAATGTCAATAAACGCTCAGGTTTGAGAGCGGCTGACGTTTGTGAGTTAGCGAACTCCCTGTCCGCATGCTAAGATATTCGCGATAATTTCCTAAGGAGTTGTTATGACAACTAATGCTAAAAAGGAAGCGTTTGACTCGCATGGAGTTGCAGGCCAGACGCATACCGTTACATTAATCCCCGGCGATGGCACTGGCCCTGAGCTCACTGAAGCCACCAGGCGCGTGCTCGAAGCCACAGGCGTAAAGTTCAACTGGCAGGTCCACCACGCAGGGGTAGACGTTATGGAGAAATTCGGCACACCACTTCCGACGCCAACGCTGGACTCAGTCCGCAAGACTAAGATTGCGCTGAAAGGGCCTATCACAACACCAGTTGGCACAGGCTTCAGGAGCGTCAACGTAGCGCTCCGTAAAGAGCTTGAGTTGTTCGCGTGCCTGCGCCCCTGCAAGAGCTACCCCGGCGTACGCTCAAGATATAACAACGTGGACATGGTCATCGTGCGTGAGAACACAGAAGACCTGTACGCGGGCATCGAATTTGAAAAAGGCAAACCTGAGACAGCTACGCTGATAAGCGAGATCATGAAACTCCAGCCGGGCAGCAAGATCCGCTCGGACTCAGGAATTTCTATCAAGCCTCTGTCTGTTTTCGGCAGCGACCGCATCGTAAGCTGGGCATTCGATTATGCAAAGGCGGAAGGACGCAAGAAGGTCACAGCAGTCCACAAAGCCAACATCATGAAATACACGGACGGCTTGTACCTGGAAACGGCCCGCAACGTTGCCAAGAGGTATCCTGAGATCCAGTTCGAGGACCGCATCGTGGACAACGCATGCATGCAGCTGGTCGCCCGCCCTGACGAGTGGGACGTGGCAGTGCTTCCAAACCTTTACGGCGATATCCTCTCCGACCTGTGCGCAGGACTGGTGGGCGGTCTCGGCGTAGCGCCCGGCGCGAACGTCGGCGACGGCATCGCGGTGTTCGAAGCGACTCACGGCAGCGCTCCCAAGTACAAAGGCTTGAACAAGGTCAACCCGACGGCCATGATCCTGAGCGGTAGGCTCATGCTCAAGTATATCGGTGAGGCTAAAGCGGCCAAAAGGCTTGAAGACGCGGTAGCCGCAGTCATCAAGGAAGGCAAGAGCGTCACTTACGATATGAAACAGGACCGTGACGACCCCACCGCCGTAGGCACCGCCGAGATGGCAGACGCAATAATTAAGAAACTCGAAGCTTCAAAATAAAATTTATTCGATAGATGGTAAAAGATAGTACGTAAATAATTTAGAAGAGGATTAGATAGAGAATGAAGAGCAAGATCACCGTAGTGGGCGCGGGTAACGTTGGCGCCAGCGTTGCGCAGCGTTTAGCCGAGCGCGGCTATGCAGACATTGTACTGGTCGACATCGTTGAGGGCATGCCGCAGGGCAAAGCGCTGGATATCCTGGAATCAGGGCCAGTGCTCGGCTTCGACAGCAATGTAACCGGAAGCAACACTTATGAGGCGACCGCCAACTCGGATGTCGTAGTCATCACCGCCGGAATCGCCCGTAAGCCAGGCATGAGCCGTGACGACCTTCTCCTGACCAATCAGAAGATCGTTGGCGGAGTAACCCAGGAAATAGCCAAACACTCGCCGAACGCCATAATCATCGTTGTGAGCAATCCTCTCGACGCAATGGCGCAGATGGCATATCACGTCAGTAAGTTTCCCAAGAATAGGGTCATGGGCATGGCCGGCGTTCTCGACACAGCGCGGTTCAGAACATTCATCGCGCAAGAGCTCAAAGTATCCGTTGATGACGTACAGGCCTATGTGCTAGGCGGTCACGGGGACACGATGGTCCCGCTGGTCAGGTACACCACAGTCGGCGGTATCCCCGTAAGCGACCTGATTGCAAAAGAGAGGCTCGACAAGATCGTACAGCGCGCACGCGACGGCGGCGCCGAGATCGTGGCGCTGCTTAAGACCGGCAGCGCTTACTACGCGCCGTCTGCAGCGGTTGCACAGATGGTGGACGCCATCATCCTGGACCAGAAGCGCATACTGCCGTGCAGCGCCTACCTTGAAGGCGAGTATGGAGTGAAGGGCGCATTCGTTGGCGTTCCGGTTAAGCTTGGTAAAAACGGCATCGAGGAAATCATTAAGATCAAACTTATGCCAGATGAGCAGGCTGCACTCGATAAGAGCGCCAAGTCTGTCGAAGAACTCATCGGCGTAATGAACATCCGCTAATCGCTAGTTAGCAGAAGATCTCTCTTGCGCATAGCTTAATTACTTTGTATCAGTACCTTAGCGCTCAGGGGTGACATAGAAAAGGCCTCCTTAAGTGCCGCGTTGCTCCCCGGTTGCTCCCTGCGAGAGTGTCAGTGGTCTTTGCTTTACTACAGATAATGGAGAGGTCCGATCATTTTGGCGCCAGAGTCCGGCTTATAGGGCGACTCTTCTTTAAATTAGTGATTAGTGGCCACATTGTGATTGACTTACCTAAGAACTGGAGGCCACGATGGAGAACACCGCAACTATTTTCTTAGTTCTTTTCGGTATTGCAGGGCTATTTGTAATCGGTCGATTTACTCAGCGATTTAATCATTACCCTATCTTTATAAAGCAAATGATCTATCAGGTTATGACACTGACTATGGCGCTAGTGCTTTTGGTTGCCAACAGATTGGTTCATAGCGATTATCGGTCAGCCCTGAGCAAAGGTGACTTAGGTGCTCCTACAGACTACTTTGGATGGCTAGGAATTAAAGATGGCACCCCTTGGAGTGAAGCTGTGATTACCTTTCTAATCTTTCCGTTGATAATCACCATAGTTGTTGTCTATTTTCAGGTACTCAAGACTTCTGGCGTAACAGCAAAGTGCATCATCTCTGTCCTGCCGGCAGCAATTCTATTGTCAGTATTTAACTCACTGACTGAAGAAATTATCTTCAGAGTAATTGGGATTGAAGGACTGTCAGGAGCCTTTTCCATCGCAACCTTGGCAATTCTGTCTGGTCTTTGGTTTGGAATCCCGCATTACTTTGGAACCCCAGGAAAAATCACTGGTGTATTAATGGCAAGTTTCTTGGGGTGGGTAGCAGCAATTTCTATCCTGGAAACCGGTGGCTTCGCAGTTGCGTGGAGCATTCACTTTGTTCAGGATATTCCGATCATCACAATGATGCTTGCTGTGGCTACTAAGCCATCGCGATCACTTTCTAGCGGCTGCTTAATTGATAACTAAAGCAACTTTTCCACGTGGTGTAGGAGCGTTTTTTAGAGCATCAATAGCTTTGGCGTAATCGCTGAGTGCGAATTTGTGGGTGACTAAGAATGACAAATCTAACTTTCCAGAGTTCATCAGTTCTACCGTTTGTGTCCAGGCTGAGATGGTGGAGGCAAAGGAGCCAAGAATTTTTATTTCACCATCGATTACTTTGTCGATGCTCAGCGGCGTAGTATTTCCAAAACCTGTATATCCCACTAGAACCAGGGTGCCCCCTCGAACTAATTGTCCT
>SHYL01000048.1 GCA_009692825.1 Dehalococcoidia bacterium
ATGGCTCCCATTTTCTATTAAACTCTCGAATGTAGAACTCCACCGGGAAAATTACTCCGTAATATTCGGTATGGAAGCATAAAGGCCTGCCCGTCCCGACTTCTGTGTGTGAGACTAATCACCCAAAAGCCACGACTAGAGGAACAGTTTGGAATGGGCAGGCCTTTACCGTGATGGGTAGGTCTGCTTTAAACACACTTCCACCTTCCAGTACGCAGTCGCCTTCAGCGTGCGCACTGCCCCACCCCCTACCCTGAAGTTCCATTACGATAGTTCGACGAAACGATGATTGTCAAGTTTTTTGACAACAAATACGCGTTGAATAAGTTATTACTGAGGTAATCCCTCAAGTTCAACAGCACGCACCACTCTTTCCACAGCGATAAGGAATGCAGACTCACGAAAGGTGATTTTTTCAAGAATCACCCGGGAGTACACATTTTGATAAGCCTTAAGCATTATCTCTTGGAGTTCTAGATTAACCCGCCCCATATCCCAGGGGAAACGCTGAATATTCTGCACCCACTCAAAATATGAAACGGTTACACCGCCGGCATTTGCAAGGAGATCAGGTATGCTCTGGATATTCCTTTGTTTAAGTATTTCATAGGCCGCCGGCGTCACTGGATGATTTGCTGCCTCAACCACAAGTTTTGCATGGATTCTATCGGCGTTGGAGCCATCGATAACACTGCCTAGGGCGGCAGGCACCAGCATATCGCACTTAAGCGCAAGCAATTCTTCGTTAGATACCCTGTCGCAGCCTGGAAATCCTACGACTGTGCCGGCTTCGCCAGCATGTTTAAGCAATGCGTTAATATCTATACCGCGGGAGTTATAGATACCACCCTTTACATCACTGATGGCAATGATTTTACAACCCATCTGCGAGAGAAATTTAGCAGTCCAAGACCCAACGTTTCCAAAACCCTGAATAGCAACTTCGGAATTCTGGAGAGACATCCCCAAATCCTTCGAGGCTGCTCCAATAATTATCGAGACTCCACGTCCGGTGGCTTCCTCTCGCCCTACGGAGCCTCCTATTTCGACGGGCTTCCCCGTAACGACAGCAGGGCTATAGCCGTGCTCCTCAGAATATGCGGACATCATCCATGCCATTGTCTGAGCGCCAGTTCCCATGTCCGGGGCTGGGATATCCCTATCAGGGCCGATGATGCTGCTTATAGCGCGCGTAAACCTACGTGTGAGCTCCTGAAGCTCACGCTGGCTCATAACTGTCGGGTCGCATTGTATGCCGCCCTTTGAACCCCCAAATGGCAAACCCATCAAGGCAGTCTTCCACGTCATCAGCGAAGCAAGAGCACGCACTTCACCAAGATCCGCTTCCGGATGATAACGGATGCCTCCCTTATAGGGCCCGCGCGCAGAGTTATGCTGGACACGGTAACCTATGAATACTTTCAGTCCACCATTGTCCATGCGAACGGGGACTTCCACACGGAGTTCCCGGTCTGGCGTTCTGACAAGTTCTCGTATCTCATCGCGTACTTTCAGGCGGTCGCAAGCATAGTTAAAGTCCTGGGTAACAGCTTCAAAAGGCAGTGATCCCGGCATTATGTGCACCAACTCTAATTCAGATTTTATATATAAAGTCTACCAGCTTGAACCTCATCCATTTGTGCTAGTCAACAAAGGATTTTGACTAACACAATTAGAGCTTCATGCAAATATTCCAAAAATATATTCTCTTGACCCAGAAACATATTTACCCAGATGAAAATGGTGAGGGGGGTCGCCTCAAAATGTTAAAAGCTAAATCAGAAACAATCTCTAAAGAATTTCATCTTAAAGCCTGTCACAGGTGCGGGGGAGATCTTCGCATCAACCGTGATTTTTATGGCGCTTATGTCAGCTGTGTTCAGTGCGGCATACATATTTATGCCCTGAACCAGCCTCAAGATACACGTACGTTTGCTCCGTCTTATCCTCCAAGAATCGCATAGCTGGCTTACTTTCGCTAGATACCTAGTCTTATGTACAGATTCTTATGACCATTTAGCTTACGGATTAAACCAGCGCATTCCTCTCCAATGAGATGAGGTGCCTCAGAACACGATGAGGTTTCATACATGACCAGGGTACTACAAATAAATGGAGAAAAGCAAAGAAAAGCAAAGAAGCAAATTCCAACAACAAATTAAATGAGAAGAAAATTCCCAGCTCAAAATCGGATGCGAAACCAGTCAAGGGTGAAGAACGCAAGACCAGAGCAGCAGGACCCAGAACGCAAAAGAAAAGCGCTAACGCTAAATAAATTGGGTTCGTTTCGCAAAATCCAGGCCTAAAGTTTGCGAATGACTCCCAGTACTCTGCCCTGTATATCCATGTCTTCAGGCCGAACGTAAATAGGCTGCATCTGCGAGTTGGCCGGCTGCAGACGTATGCGGGTGGGCTCTTTATAAAAGCGTTTTAGAGTAAATGAGTTGTCCAGTTTCAAGCGCGCAGCAACCATATCGCCGTTGTCAGCTGAGCTTGTTTGCTGCATGACCACTAAATCTCCATCATCAATCAGCGCATCGATCATGGAGGTGCCTTTGACCCGCAACGCATAGACGTTTGCTTTGCCCGCGACGATTTCCTGCGGAATGTCATATGTATCATGCCCGCGTGAAGCTGCGCCGGCGTCCGGCACCGGCAAAGGTTCGCCCGCGGCGATAGCGCTTAGGACTGGTATACGTACCGTTCTTTTGCCTCCTATCGCAACTACTTCGATACCACGAGATATGTCAGGGTTGCGCTTTATAACACCGCGCTCTTCAAGTATGTTCAGGTTATAGTCAACAACGGATGTGGAGCTTATCCCGCAGGCATGCTGAATGTCACGAACAGTTGGCGGATAGGCATGCTCATCCAGAAATTTCTGGATGAATATTCTCAACTTTATCTGTTTTTCGGATAATCCAGCTTCTCTTGTTCTCATTTATCTTCACTCCGCAGAACTAAGGTTCTATTACAAGGTTAACCTCATATCAAATTCCTGTCAAGACTTAAAGAATAATCCTCTGGCTATTCTGGGTGGTACAATCGCGATAGTACACACAAGCTACGGAGGTCCTCCAATGCCAGCAAGACCAGGCGATGAAAACAGACGCCAAGTAGACCACGAGGTAAGCCATGATACGGGTGCGCACAGCGTGAGGTATGACATGGCAGAAGCGAACATGGAGTCCTTGCGAAACCGCGGTATCACGGAACATGAGATGGCCGCGAGCAGAGAGACAGGGCGTACAAATCTTTACAAGACAGCTGAAAAAGAGGGCATGATCAGAAATGATGGTGTCATTGGAGTGCTGCTCAGGCTGCTCAGATTGAAGCGCTAATCTACTAATTCGCTTCAGCGTCCGCACTCTTAAATACATGCTTCCACACATAACTTATGGACCACCACGTCTCAAGCTTTGCCTTTTTTATCCACCTGAAACCGGGCGGCCTGCGGTGAACCGGCAAAATTCCCACTTCTTTTGCGATTGTCACGGCGTCAGGCTCCGCACATGATCTCCTGGTTCGGAAAACGTAATCAGCAATCGGCAGGACAACATTCAGGTTTGTGAAATGTTTCCTGTGGTGCTGAAGGTAACGATCATTAAGCCAGCGGAAGAAAAATTGCCGTTCTATCCATCGCCCCTGAGCTATGTGCATGCAGTAGTGGAGATATTCGTACGCAGTCTGATACAAAAGAGCAGCGCTAAGAGCTCCTAGCGACGCCCAAATTCCAAACAGGAAATAAAGTCCGATAAATACGGGAAGGTACGATATCGGAAGAAGAGGCATCGCCCACCATGCAAAGGTTACCTCTTCAGGGTCACGATCACCTACCGAATAGGTCAGATTCCCTTTATAGATATTGTGGTGGACCTTGGCATGGCCAATGAAAAAATGTTTAATGTCAAAAGTAGATTGGTGCATAAAAAACCGATGGAAGGTTCACTCAAAGAAACTTCCATAAATAACAGTTATGGCGAATGCAAGGATAAAGGTTTGTATCGGCCACTCCAAGGCAATTTATGCGCATTATATACGGTGTGTTTACGCGCACGCAACCGTGATGGATTGGTTCGACTTTCAAACTGTTCGGGACTAATGCTAGTTTCTGGCACTTGGGCTCGCGGCATCGAAGGTTGCCTCCAAGCCAGCAATAAGCACCTGTTTATCAGCTTCCGATAACCTAGAGCCGGAATAGGCTACCTTGTATTGAGGGAAAGGCATCTCGCCCTCTCGCAACGAACCAGCGAGCTTATCTGCACAACGTGTGCTCACGTAGATGTTAAGCCCCAATTCTGCCACCGTCGACATCCTTCTGTACCAGCCATGAAACTGGCGCTACATTTGAATACCAGGGCTATACAGTTTGGTTAGAGTGACAATCAGCACAGGCCTTCGCAAAAAGTGACTTTGTCTGTTCCGAGTTCCAGTTAACCGTATTAGTAACCAGTGGATCGGTATGATTTCTTCCGTACGGGATAGCCTGAGCCAAAACAAATAGCGCAAGAATACTAGCGAATGCGTAGATAGACGCTCTTTTCAAATTCCAACGTTTTAAACTACGCAAGCCAAAGCCGAATTCCGTATTTACTTCTCTATAGCGCTCTTGCTGAGGTTAGCCAGGAAGTCCTTGTTATTTTTCGTCTTGTCCAGACTCTCAAGAAGCTTCTCAGTGGCCTCAGTGTCCTTAACCGCATCATTGCTGATAAGACTTATCATGCGGCGCAGGAGCCATATCTGCTTGAGCTGTTCTTCACCAAGCAAGAGCTCTTCACGCCTTGTGCCGGACCGCTGTATATCGATAGACGGGAAAACGCGCTTTTCTGCGAGCCTTCTATCGAGATGAAGCTCCATGTTGCCAGTGCCTTTGAACTCTTCGTAAATCAATTCGTCCATACGGCTACCGGTGTCTATGAGACAAGCGGCGATGATGGTCAGGCTTCCACCCTCTTCACAGTTGCGGGCGGTGCCGAGGAAGCGTTTGGGCGGATATAAGGCTACGGGGTCAATACCGCCTGAAAGCGTACGGCCGCTGGGCGGGAGAGCAACGTTATAAGCCCTGGTCAGCCTGGTTATGCTGTCCAGCAGAATCACGACGTCCTTGCCGCTTTCCACGAGCCTTTTCGCGCGCTCCATGGACACTTCAGCTGCCCGAGTTTGTGATTCCACGGCTTCATCAAATGTTGAGCTGTAGCATTCGCCCTTGATAGAACGCCTGAGGTCTGTGACCTCTTCAGGACGCTCACCTATGAGGACTACAAGGATGTGAATATCGGGATAGTTTGCAGATATTCCATTGGCAATGCTCTTGAGCAACATCGTTTTACCTGCTTTAGGAGGCGATACTATCAGGCCTCGCTGGCCTCTGCCGATAGGAGCAAGCATATCGATGATTCTGTTGGAGAGATTGTGCTGGGTGGTCTCAAGTTTGATCTGGTCATTCGGGTAAATCGGGGTGAGTACATCGAAGTGGGGCCGGTTCTTGGCAACTTCGGGATCCAGGCTGTTAACGGCTTCGACCCGCAATAGCCCATGGTATTTTTCACCGTCCTTAGGAGGCCTGGCCTGGCCGGTCACAAGGTCGCCGGTCCGCAACCCAAAGCGTCTTATCTGGGACTGCGATACGTAAATATCATTGGGACCGGGACGTAGTCCTTCAGCTCTCAGGAATCCATATCCCTCATCGATGATTTCCAGCACTCCGCTGGCCATGAGCAAACCCTGCTTTTCAGCTTCAGCCTGCATAACTTTAATAACGAGCTCCTCCTTCCTTGCGGTGGGAGAGGCGTGAATGCCAAGCTCCTTCGCAATATCTACGAGCTCGTCGTGACTTTTGGCTTCAAGCTCAGCAAGGTTCATTCGTGATACTCCTACTTTTGACTGGTTTCCCCATGATTAAAAGAAAAAGGGAATGAGAAATTTTTGTTCGACATTTCGGCTGGATGCAGAACCGGATTTTTGGTTGAGAAAAACGGAAAATTATTCAAAGCCGTTCATTGAATGGCAAAAATCATATACAAGGTTGTATGGGTACTTAATCACTAAATATTGGGGGGAAGTTTCCGAGAAAAGACTACAACAGAAACATTTTATCACAACTTCATAGTACGATTCCAGTCCTCCAGGAACCTTGCTACTCCGATATCAGTAAGAGGGTGGTGCATCATCTGGGTTAGTACCTTATACGGCATTGTTGCTATATGCGCGCCCACTTTAGCAGCCTGAGTGCAGTGCAAAGGAGTGCGTACGCTGGCAGCCAATACCTGGGTGGGATAATGGTACTCTTTGAACACTTTAACAATGTCTGCCACTAATTCCATTCCATCATGTCCTTCATCATCAAGCCTGCCGATGAATGGACTTACAAAAGTGGTTCCGGCGACTGCGCCAAGAAGAGCCTGATTAACGGAAAAACAAAGCGTCTGATTTATCTTGATGCCTTCTTTAGCTAGGGTGGCGATAGCTTCCAGTCCGGCCAAGGTGCTTGGCAGTTTAACGATGACATTCGGGTGCCAGGTAGCGATATCACGTCCTTCACGTATCATTCCAGCTGCGTCTGTACTGATGACTTCCGCTGAAATAGGCCCGTCTATTATGCCTGCTATTTCCTGTATAACACTGCGATACGACTTCAGATCACCGGTGCCTTCTTTGGCCGCAAGCGATGGGTTTGTTGTAACGCCGGAGACAACGCCGAGACGCGCAGCTTTGCGCAGCTCGTCAAGATTGGCAGTGTCCAAGAAAATACGCATACGGGATAACCTCTTTTTATTTAGAACCAGATTCGAAATTGAGCAAACTAGGGAGTTTTATTTTTTTAGCAAAGCCAGGGAACAAAGCGATCGATAACAAAAGAACTGAGATACTTAATATCGTCACGCCTATTCGCAGAAGCGTTATTTCAGACATTGTTTGATTGTATCTCCTTCCAAGATAACTAAATAATAACTGCTAAGGATAAGGCCACAATTAGTTCCTGATATTACCTACAGCATCTGCTTTAGTGGACGGCTGCGTCTTATTACCCGCCTCGGGACCAAGCGGAAGGAGTGGCTGTTCACCCGCATGTATGGTTGCGATTGCCGCGCGTATGAATTCTCTGAAAAGCGGATGTGGCCTATTGGGACGGGAGGTGAACTCTGCGTGAAATTGTGTCCCAATCATAAATGGGTGGTTTGCCAGCTCCACTATTTCAACCAGCTTGCCATCTGGCGAAGTCCCGCTTGCCAGAAGTCCATTTCCTTCAAATTGTTCACGGTAAACATTATTGAACTCAAATCTGTGGCGATGGCGCTCGTTCACAATATCCGTTCCGTAAGCCTGAAACGCCTTACTCTCAGGCATAAGCTTACATGGATAGACTCCGAGGCGCATAGTGCCTCCCAAGTCTTTTACGGTACGCTGCTCAGCCATGAGGTCTATGACCGGGTACTTGGTGTCTTTGTTGAACTCCGTTGAGTTAGGTTCGGTTGAATTAAATAGCTGCCTCGCAAAATCCACAACCATCAGCTGCATCCCAAGACAAAGGCCGAGATAAGGAACTTTGTTCTCACGCGAGTATCCAGCAGCTTTTATCATTCCTTCAACACCGCGATATCCGAAGCCCCCAGGCACGACTATCCCTTTAACATCGCTAAGCAGGTCTCTTCTATCACCGTGCTCCAGAAGCTCAGACTGAACCCAGGAAATATTCAAATCCATGCCCAGCATGAGGCTTGCGTGCTTCAATGCCTCTTTTACAGACAAATATGAATCTTCAAGCTCCACGTACTTGCCCACGATAGCGATTTTCAGTGGTTCCTTGGGCTGCTTCAGCTTGTCAATCATGGCACGCCAGTCTACGAGGTCAACAGTGCGCTCAGGCAAACCAAGCGCTTTTACTACAGCATCGCCCATACCCGCGCTCTCCAAGATCAGGGGCACTTCATAGGTGCTCTCAACTGTGAGCAGCGGTATCACTTCATTCGGATCCACATCGCAAAAGAGGGAGATTTTATGCTTGATTTCTTCAGAAACCGGATATTCGCTGCGGCAAACGATGATGTCAGGCTGGATACCAATGCTTCTGAGCTCTTTTACGCTGTGCTGGGTCGGCTTGGTTTTGAGCTCTTTGGTCGCGGTAATCATTGGAAGATATGTAAGGTGGATGTAGAGAACGTTTCCGCGGCCAACCTCTTTGCGCATCTGGCGTATCGCTTCAAGAAACGGTAGACCTTCAATATCACCGACTGTACCGCCTACTTCAGCTATGAGGACATCAGGCTTAGTCTCGCGGCTGGCGCGCAGGATGCGTTCCTTGATTTCGTTCGTGACATGAGGAACGACCTGGATGGTGCCTCCTAGAAAATCGCCGCGTCTCTCTTTGGCGAGAACGGTGCTGTAGACCTGGCCGGCAGTGAGATTGGAGAGGTTGGTCAGGTTGACATCTATGAAGCGCTCGTAATGGCCCAGGTCAAGGTCCGTTTCACAGCCATCCATAGTCACGAATACTTCACCGTGTTGATACGGAGACATCGTCCCGGGGTCTACGTTTAAGTAAGGGTCAAGTTTTATGACGGATACTGTGAAACCCCTGCTTTTGAGAAGGCGCCCTATCGAAGCAACGGTTATACCCTTGCCGACGGAACTTACTACGCCACCTGTAACAAAAATATATTTAGTCATGTAACAATCCCATTAAGCTAGCAATATAAGCACTAGAAACAGAAACCCGATTGTTGTTTTTGTGTGGTGATTCAGTGAGAGACGTAAACCCTGCCTCCGCCAACGCGATCTCATAGAGTCATTCCTT
>SHYL01000049.1 GCA_009692825.1 Dehalococcoidia bacterium
CTGTGAAGATGCCATAGATGTATCTCCCATGACGTTAAAGCTTTAGGCTCCTCGCGTCAATAGAACTGGCAGAACAATTGACAGAAATTGTTCATAGGTTTGCAGAGAGCTTATTGATACAGCAATACGGGTCCAAATGAGACTGAGTTGGGGTATTATTACGGCATGGCAGGACACGACCACAGCCACCAACACAGCATAGCTGAGATGAGCGCGCGTCTATGGATAGCGCTTGTAATCAGCGCGCTCTTATTTGGGCTAGAGGTAGCAGGAGGCGTCTACTCCAACAGCCTCGCCCTAATAAGCGACGCGGGTCATCTCCTGACCGATCAATTTGCTATCCTGCTAGGCCTAGTAGGTGTGATGCAGGCCGGAAGAGCCGCAACCCCAACTATGAGCTATGGCTACCACCGCATGGGCGTCCTTATCGCTGTAATCAACGCGCTGCTGCTCGTAATCGTCGCCATCATCATATTTGCGGAGGCGGGAAGACGATTCTTCCAGCCCCTGGAGGTCGAATCTGGACTGATGCTGTTGGTAGCATTGGGAGGTCTCGCAGGAAACGTCATCATGGTTATGCTGCTGCATAAGCATTCACAGACGAGCCTCAATATGAAAGCCACCTTTGTTCATGTTGCCGGGGATGCGTTTTCTTCAGTTGGGATAATCATAGGCGGACTGCTTATCATGGCTACCGGCCAGAACTGGATAGACCCGCTTGTAAGCATATTCATCGCCATTGTCATCACATACAGCACCTGGGGGATCGTCAAGAGCGGAGTACGAATCTTTATGGAGGCGGCGCCCAAAGGACTGGATACAGATACCGTAAGTAAAGCCATTCTCGAAGTGCAAGGCGTATCGTCAGTACATGATCTGCATATATGGAGCTTAGCCCCTGACGTAGTAGCGCTGAGCTGCCACGTGCAGACAGACAACCATACGATAGGGCAGATAATTACGCTGCGAGAGGAGGTCCACCAGATGCTGCATAACAGGTTCCATATATCCCATACGACAATCCAAGTGGAATTCACACACTTCGAATCCCTTATGCCGATCAAAAGCCTGGGTAATAATCCTCCAAACAGTTAACTGACAGTTCCTCCAATAACACGTTCCTTACTGCGCAATCATCTAATGGGCTAGCCCTATTGAAGCTTTAACACGCATCAGCTGCAAGGAACGAAGTATTACGAGCTAGCAACTTTAAGCTATTAAAAATCGCAACTTCATGTAAAGTTGTGATCAGAGAAGAGTGCAAAATCATGTTATCGATTCATCCAGAGCTATCAGAGTGCAAAAATAACGAAGATATTAATAGTTAACTGTAATAAACAGTATTAGATTCGGCCAAACGGTATGAAATAGCCATTGCAAACGGGGGGTTCAATAGCTATTATGCTACACATTCAAAAGAGAGAGACCATGACGTTATTTAAAGCCGAAGACAGAGCAAAGCAAAAAAAAGAGTGGGAAAAACAGGCGATTTCGCTTGCAATGGAAAGCAAATGGGAAGAAGCCGCTTCCGTAAACAGGAATATCCTAGAGGCATCCCCAAGCGATGTTGAATCATATAACCGGCTAGGCAAAGCACTTATGGAACTGGCACGCTATTCTGAAGCTCGTGCCTCATTTACCAATGCGCTAGCGCTCAGCCCGAATAATACTATCGCTAAGAAGAACCTTCAGCGACTCACTAATGTTAAGGACGAGCGAGGTAGGGTTGCAAGACAGACTTCCCGCGAGCATAAAGCAGCGCCGAGTATATTCATAGAGGAAACAGGCAAAACCGGGCAGGTAAAGCTGGCAGAGCTTGCCCCTAAAAATATCATGGCGAAGATAACGGCCGGAGATTCTGTAGAGCTCGTGCTCAATAAAAACAACGTAACCGTTCAAACGCCAAACAAGCAATATATCGGCACACTGGACCGCCGTGTAGGGCTCAGGCTGGCAAAGCTGATCCAAGGCGGCAACAAATACGTGGCAGCCATAGCTGGCATAGACGGCCAGGAGGCGCGTGTAATCATCAAAGAGACCTATCAGCATCCGTCTATGGCAGGCAAGGTTTCATTCCCGAGCAAGGGTGAAGACGAATTCCGACCTTACATGAGGGATACGATCCTCACATACGAAACTGAGGATGAGGATGAGGAAGTCAAGGAGGAATCCGAGACTGAATGGGAGCAGGAAGAAGAGGATATCGAAGGTGAGGACGAGGATGCGTCGGTAGCCAGAAAAGCCGAGAAAGAATCCGAAGAAGAAGAAGAGAATTAAAAAGAGGGGCCGTACATCCCCTCTTTTCTTTATCTAATCAAACCCTGTGTAGCTTTATTTCTTATCGCTATCCCCATTACCAAACAGACCACTAAACGGCTTTAACAGCGAAGTAAACTCCATTGGGAATATAAACTTTGTCGCAGGGCTGGCGCCCATAGCTTTAAGAGTTTCCAAGTACTGCAACCCCATCGTATTGCCGTCCAAGCCCTTCGCCACTTCAAATATCTTACCCAGGGCCAGGCTGTATCCTTCAGCCTGAAGGATCGCGCCCTGCCGTTCGCCCTCAGCGCGCAATATGACCGACTGACGGTCGCCTTCTGCCTTCAGGATGCTGGCCTGCTTATCGCCTTCCGCAACCGTGATAGCGGACTGGCGCTTGCCTTCAGCTTCCAGCACAACGGCGCGCCTGACACGCTCAGCGGACATCTGGCGGTTCATCGCTTCCTGAATATCCCTGGGAGGCATGATTTCTCTGATCTCAACGTTCGTGATTTTCACACCCCAGCGGCTGGTCACTTCATCCATCTTGTTACGCAGTATCTGGTTAATCTGCTCGCGCTTGGCAAGCACATCATCCAATGAGATATCTCCTATGACGGCTCGCAATGTAGTTGTAGCAATACCCTGCGCAGCGCCGCGGTAGTCTTCAACTTCCAAAACGCTGGCTCTTGCATCGAGGACACGGGAGTAAATGAGGAAATCGATGCTTATGGGAGCATTGTCTTTGGTGATAGCGGTCTGTGCCGGAATCTCAAGAAAACTTTCACGAAGGTCCATGCGCACTGCTTTATCCACGAAGGGCAGCAGGATTATGAGTCCGGGACCCTTTACGCCAAGGAATTTACCGAGGCGAAAGACGATAAGCCGCTCATATTCACGCACGATCCTGACAGACACCCAGAATACGACCAGGGCAAATACGGCAATAACTAAAACTACAACTCCGGCAACAATCATGCATCACCTCTTGATTGACTAAACTTGGCTTTTGAAATCATGCGTACTGTCAACGAAAGACCGTTCACTGCCACAACCTGAACGTCATCACCTTCTTGAATGATTGACTCATCTTCGGATACGGCGCTCCAAAGCTCTCCGCCACATTGTACTGTACCGTTCGGAGTCAACGAGGAAGCCACAATGCCGATCTTGCCAAGCATATCCGCCATGCCTGCCGTTACCGGCTTAATCTTCCTGGCATTTACGGCGGACTGGAACACAACAAGGAATGTCAGCAGGACCAGGCCGTTCACCACGGCAAGAACCCATATGCTTACGCGCCTATCGATAGTTACCCCGTCAGGCGCTTCGAAAGGCGCAAACAGGAAAAACCCACCGATAACAAGCGAAACGATGCCCATGGCTCCAACCACGCCAAAACCTGGAACCCATAGTTCCGCAATCAACAAAGCTAACCCCAGGAATATGAAGCCAACCGCAAACCAGTTCACGGGGAGACTTCCAAAAGCGACGAATGTAAGCGCGATAAGGATTAAGCCGCTAACACCGGGCCATATTGAAAGAGGGTGGAAACCTTCGTAAATAATGCCTATCAGCCCCAGTATTAAGAATAGAAGCGCCACATTGGGGTTCGCTATAAAAGAGAGCAGATGCTCAAGCGTATTTCTATTTATCTTTTCAAGCGCCGCACCATTGGTGTTAAGCGTCATGCTATTGCCATTCTGAGTAACAACCTTGCCGTCTATCTTTACGAGAAGGTCATCCATATCAGTCGCGATAAGATCAGCCACGCCAAGATCTACGGCTTCAGAAGCGCTTGCGGATACGCTCTGGCGGACCGCATCCTCAAGCCATTTGCCGTTCCTGCCTCTTGCAGTGGCGATGGTCCGTGCGAACGCTGAGATGTCATTGGTCACCTTTACGGAGAGCGTATCAGGCAGGTCTTCGCCTGAGCCTGAGATGGGATGCGCGGCGCCGATGTTAGATGCGGGCGCCATAGCCAAAATATTGGCGGATGCAGCGATAAACATGCCCGCACTGGCAGCCCTGGCACCATTAGGCCCGACATATGCAACTGACGGCACAGACGAGTTAAGGATGCGCTTGACCATGTCACGCATCGAAGAGTCCAAACCGCCCGGGGTATCTATCCGCATGACTATGAATGGCGCGCCGTTCTCTTCAGCATCATCGAAAACGCGGTCCACGTAGCGGGCTCTTGTTGGATCGATTACGCCTGTAATATCCAACTGAATGGGAGGTTGAGTCTTGGTGCTTGAGGCGAGAGCTGTCATAGCAACACTTGAAACACCACATATGCCAGCCAGCATAAAAGCGATGAAGGTAAACAGCCTCATTACAACCTCCTGCCCTATTATAGGCAAACCCGTTGTACAGCCCCCGTTCGTTTTGATACGATGCAAGAGAAATATAGATTTGGGCAAGAGTAAATGGCCGAACTTAAGACTAAAAAGAATACAGCCAGCGTGGATGAGCTTGTCGCGCATATTCAGGACCCGCAAACCCGCAATGATTGCTATGCGATACTCAAGCTGATGAGAGACGTCTCAAAGGAAGAGCCGTTAATGTGGGGAACGTCTATCGTCGGGTTTGGACAATATCATTACAAGTACGCAAGCGGACGCGAAGGTGATTGGTTCAGGGCAGGATTTTCGCCGAGAAAACATAATCTGACTCTATACGTACTAAGCGGCAAAATTGGAGAAGCTCCGTTGCTGAAGAAACTGGGCAAGCATTCCACAGGAAAATCTTGCCTGTATATCAAAAGCCTCAAGGATGTAGACCTTAACGTCATCAAGCTGTATTTTAGCTCCGAAAAGTAGAATCATGACAGAACCTACACCCTCCCAAAAAGCCGAATTCGACAGACTGGTACTCGAGGTGCAAAGTAAGGACCTAGCGATGCAGTTTGGAGATGCGTTTGCCACGCTGGCAGAGACTCAGGCGATGGCAAAAGAAGGCGCTTTAGCGGAGGCGATCGTAGCGCTGAAACAGAAACTGGTGGACACGTACGAATCAAAGGCGATGGGGTTCTCCAAGATCAAAAGCTGGGAGCAGGCAAAGCGATTTTTTAGCAAGGCCATCGAACATGCAGACAACGAAACCGCAATCCAAGTAAGGCATAACATCGCTATCTGCCATTTCAATATCGGACTCGTTCACGAGGACCAGGACAGGTTTGAGGAAGCGCTTGAAAACTACGGCCTGGCGAACGATAACGATAATTCGTACGCCAAGGCATGTTACGCACGCTCGCGTCTGCTGGCACGCGCGCCGGTGCCGAACAACGACCGCACGGAGCGAGTCAAACGAGTGACTGAGGCTATCGCTTTGCTAAAACAAACCATCCGCCTTGACCCTACGTTCAAAGGCGTAGCGGTACGCGACGTGGACTTCGATTCGATAAGGAATGAAGAGGGGTTCAAGGCAGCTACGAAATAGCTGCCTTTCAGTATTGGCAGAAGATGAAATCAGTGCTGCTGAGGCTTAGTCGAAGACGATGCCGCTTTTGATGCATCCACGTTAGATGCAACAGGCTTATCGTCCTCATCGCCTTCACGCATCCCCTTTTTGAATTCACGGATGCTTGTGCCCATAGCTTTGCCTATGCCTGCGAGCCTGCCGGCACCGAAGATCAATAACAGGATCCCGAAAATCAGAAACAGTTCTAACGGGCCTATACCCTTCATATCGCAGCCTCCGAATCAATCAATATGCTAATAATAGCACTGTCTTTTATTTTGGTGCGGCCTGCGCCTTCGCATTATCGATGAGAATCTTAGCGACTTCAGGCCTGCTGATTTCAACGGGCAGCATCTGGCCTTCCGTCAGCATCTGGCGCATCTTGGTACCGCTCAGGCTGTACTGGTGAGTGGCGTCATGCGGACAGGTCTTGCTGCTGGCCATGCTTCCGCAGGTCTTGCAGAAGAAAGTATTTTCAAAGAACATCGTCTGGATGCCAAGCTCGCCTGGTTTGTACTCGCTGAAAATCTTCTGCGCGTCGTAGGTGCCGTAGTAGCTGCCGACGCCGGCATGGTCGCGGCCAACGATAAAGTGCGTGCAGCCGTAATTCTTGCGCATGATTGCGTGGAATATTGCTTCACGCGGGCCGGCGTAGCGCATAGCGGCCGGGAGCACTGAGAGAAGAGCACGGTCCTTGGGGTAGTAGCCTTCCATCAGAGCGATGTAGCACTTCATGCGCACGTCAGCAGGAATATCATCGCCTTTCGTTTCACCAACGAGCGGGTGAAGCAGGAGGCCATCGACTGTTTCAAGCGCGACCTTCTGTATATATTCGTGAGCGCGGTGGACAGGGTTGCGCGTCTGGAAACCAACGATCGTTTTCCAGGCACGCTGTTCGAATGCGGCGCGAGTCTGGGCTGGAGTCAGGCGGTAGGCCTGATGCTCGGCATGGGGCACTTCTTCCAGCACCTGAATCTTTCCGCCAGCAAGCATTTCGCTTTGCTTATAGACAGCGGCAACGCCCGGGTGGGCTTCTTCAGTAGTACGATAAACGTTCTTAGCTTCGTCCTGCTTGTCATATGGATATACCTGCTGGATGGTCATTACCGCCAGAATCTTGCTTGATTCATCTGCCAGCGCAATCTCCTGGCCTTCCTTCATGGCAGCTGCCTCTTCTTTGCTGAAAGACAGCGTTACGGGAATGCTCCACGGCAGACCGCTGGCGAGGCGCATCTCACTCACTACGCGTTTGTAATCGGGCTGTGTCATGAAACCTTCGAGAGGACTGAAGCCACCAATGGAGAGCAGCTCGAGGTCTGACAGCTCACGCTGGTTAAGGACGCGGTGCTTCAGTCCCTGCGCCTTCTTAGCAAGCTCATGCTTATGCGCATCGCTCGCAAATAGATTGACCAGCTTACCACCGTGAGGTTCCATAGGGCTCATTAAATGCCTCCAAAAATATGTTGATATTGAAAACCTTAAAAATTATACAGAGAGTTAATAGAGAATGGGTTTGCTATAATCTCCGTGCTAATTACGAGGCCCCGTGGTGTAGCGGTCAAACATGTCACCCTGTCACGGTGAAGATCGTGGGTTCGAATCCCATCGGGGTCGCCAACACAATATTTTTGCCCTTCTTTAGGAATTCCTCATAGTTGAGCTTGAAGAAGGGTTCAAGTTCTGCTCTGGGTTTGACTGCAATAACACTCTCACCATTTAGCCATATTTCTTCAAACAATGCCCTAGCCATTTTGTTTCGCTGGGTTTGATCTGCGTCGCGCCAAGCAATTGAAATGTCCCTTAAGTACTCGGCAAGGCTTGTCTCAAGAAGAGCTGGCTGATAAAGCCGAATGCCACCGAACCCTATGTGGGGATGATCGAACGAAAAATAAGTAACCCTAGCTTGAAGCTACTAACTGCTTTGGCAGAAGCTTTGCACGTGAACGTGGATGAATTACTGCGACGTTGAGAGTTTTACAGCTACTTTTTTGTTAATTCGCTCACACCGAGTACCGGATGCAGTTCAATACCGTTAGGCGCTACTCCTGTCTGACCATGTAAGAAGTCGAAGAATCCAACACCTGCGATTGTGACCTGGGCGGAGCATGGTTTGAACCTGCTTGTCGACGGAGTACCGCAGATTGACACGAAAGCCTGTCTGGCCGCAAGCATCGCCTCCCTTTGCGATGATTTTCCTGCCTGAGTGCAACCCACGTCTACCAGCTCAACAATCATCGTTTCGTTCGGCTTGCCTATGGTAGAGATAACCACATGAATGTCGCTGTCGTCTTCGAGTTTGAACTCTTTGACCTGTACTGTGACTTCATAAGTTTCAAGCTCTGTGGGGCTGATTCTTTGATCCTTTGGAAGATTAGGTGGAGCCTGCAAGCTGCGAAGGGTAGAGATGTCTGTTTGTTTAGGGCTAAAGTCAACTTTGGCTGCATCTTTATCTGCTAAGGTTTTGACTGGCCAACGCTCTAAGCCACATGCGGGACCTGACGGGGTAACGTCCGGTAAAGTGAAGGTAATGGTAGAGTTGGGAGGTGCAAGCGTAGATTGAGAAGCAGGGATCGTAGGAATCTGTGGTGTCGCTGAGGGATTGGTTACCGTCGGTGGGACTGGTGT
>SHYL01000050.1 GCA_009692825.1 Dehalococcoidia bacterium
GCAGAACCTATCGCAGACGTTTTCCCTGGGTGACCAGACGAAATTGAGGGCGCTGGTGCCTAAAATGTTCGCCGGACGTAGCGATATTTCACAACTGGTTAACGAAACAGCCGCTACCGCTCCTGCTAAAGCGGACGAGAAGCCTAAGAAATCCGGCTGGGGACCCTGGAAGAAATAAGTCCAGGCGGACTTTATTCCCAGCGGAACAATCGAGAGGCTAGAAACCCCATAATCAGCGTTCAGACAGCCAGGCCTAGAAGCTGGGGCCACACGTCACTGACGCCCTGGCCCTGAATCGCTACATTGCGCAGGCTGTCCGCTAAAAACGTCAGAGGTAAGTAATCCGTGATGTGCTTTACCACTCCCGGAATAACGTCACGCGAAAAGAATATTCCCGAGAGGAACATCTGAGACAGCGTCACAATATTTGCGATGGGTGAGGCTGACTCTTCGGTCTTGGCAATGCCTGCGATAGCAAACCCCATGCTCAGGAAAACTCCTGCGCCCATGACTGAAATCAGCAGCCCCAGGAGGATGTTCCCCTTAAAATTGACGTCGAAGAGGAACACGCCGACCGCGATCAATATGAGCGTTACTATCAAGGCTACGATAATCCTCGTTACAACCTGAGCGAACATAATGTCGCCGGCTTTAAGAGGGGTAGCCTGGAGTCTGCGAATGATACCTTTCTGCTTCATTAGATTATAGGAAGCGGAGGTAAAAGATTATCAATCATTCCTTATGAATTCGATACAATAGCCGTAATAAAGTTTTCTGGAGAACGAATTGATAAGGTCATTCCTATTAAAAGACGGACATCTAAGCAAAGATATCAATCTCGAAGAATATGAAAACCTTGAAAAGTTTAAGGGTTTGCTGTGGGTAGACATAGAAGACCGGTCTAAACAAGACACCGAGCATGTTCTATCAGATATTTTTAAGTTCAACCCGATAATCGTCGCGGACTGCTTAAGGCCATTCCAGTACTCTACAACGTCGGTCTATAAGGACTGCCAATTCGTCGCCTCCCACGGTTTAAGTATCAGCAAGGACAACCGAATAGAAGTCCAAGAAGTGGATTTCGTACTCGGGGCGAACTTCCTTGTATCGGTCCACGGGGAGCAGGTAAGCGCAGTTGATGGAATGATTAAAAACATAGAAGACAATCCTCAGGTTATGATCCGAGGAATCGACTGGATGCTTTACTCGATGCTGGACATGATGGTAGATGGCTATTTCCCTGTACTTGATTCTCTGTCCGAGAGAATAGAGCAGATGGAAGACCAGTCTGTGGAAACACCGGAGCCGGAATTACTTTCGCAGCTGCTCACTGCCAAGCGTGACGTTGTAGCTGTTAACCGCGTGGCGGGGCCTCTATTGGAGCTTACCAGGAGACTCAGCAGGGACCAGTTCGATTTGATCAAAGCCGGGTCTCAGGGATACTATCGCAATGTTTATGAACACATGATGCGAATCGATGCGTCCAGCGAATCTCTCAGAGAGGTTGCGGAGGGAGCGTTGACCATATACGCAATGTCTCAGAGCAACAAGACCAATGAAGTCATCAAAGTGCTATCACTGGTGGCAACGGTAGGCTTGCCGCCGATAATCATATCTAGCCTGTACGGCATGAACTTCCGTCATATGCCGGAGCTCAGTTGGAGGTATGGATATCCGTTGGCGCTTCTCCTGATGGGAGCACTTTCCTTATCTTTATATCTTTTCCTAAAAGTGAAAAAATGGCTATAACTAATGGGTATAATTACAAAATTATTGAGTATAAGGTTGTGAAATGAGCAAACTTCAAGAGAAACTCGAAAAAGTAAACAAGGCACTTTCCACAACGACAGGTGGGTTTGGGTTCTTGGCAGTACATGAGAAGGCTCCTTCGTCCATGCTGCTTGTAGCGTCGTTAACCAAGACCGGCGCAAAGCTGGCTGGCGATTGCAACAAGAAGGGTGCGGACGTGCTCCTAATCTCGTTAGCGACTTCTGCCGATGCAGAGGGATTGATAAAGGATGAGTCGATAGTATGGGGGGCGTTTATCAAAGAGGCTGGCAAAGACACCTCTGAAGCGCTTCTGAAAGCAGGCGTAGATTTCACATCTATCAGCAGTGATTCACCCGCGGTTGTCCTAGCCAGTGAGAAGCTTGGACGCATACTCGACGTGAAGCCGGCGATGACAGACGGCGATCTCAGAACATACTCAGCCCTGAGGCTGGAGGCAGTGGTAACCGGGATAGAGTCGCCGGTAACAGTAAGTGTCGTAGCGTCCGTGCTCAGGTTCGCGATGCTTACAGGGAAAGCAGTCCTGGTATCCCAGGGCAAAGCTGAAATAAGCGCAATCGAGCTCGAAGTTCTTAGGGACGCCGGAGTAAAGGGCGTCGTGCTCGAAGTGTCCGACAAAGACGACCTTAGTAGGCTGGAAGCGATGCGGAAACTTATCGATGGGCTGCCGGTAAAGGCGCGCAAGCCTGCCAACCGGGATATAACGTCCGCGCTTGTACCTCAAGCAGCAATGCGCGAGGAGAGCGAGCCGAGGCGCAAGGCCGATCCTGACGAGGACGAGTAACCAGCCGATGGCGGGTAAAGCAGACTCTGTCTGCGTTCTTGTAAGCGGCGGCTTGGATAGCGCTGTGCTCGTTCACCACATGGCGGGAGTGCACAAATCTGTCTACCCCGTTTATGTCCAAAGCGGGCTAGCCTGGGAAAAAGAAGAAGTAGCCGCACTCCAGGGCTTCTTATCAAAACGGCCCTCAAACATGAAGCCTCTCACAGTGCTTCAGATGCCGATGTCAGACGTTTACAAGGCGCACTGGAGCGTTACCGGCAAAGGCACGCCTGACTTCGACAGCCCCGATGAGGAGATGGAGATACCCGGACGGAACATTGGTCTTCTCTCCAAAGCCTCTGTATATTGCGCTATCAATAAAGTTGGCACGATAGCGATGGGGTCTCTCGGCGGCAATCCATTCCCTGATGCTACGCCCGCATTTTTCAAAAGTATGGGAGCCGCGCTCGGCCGCGGCCTGGGTTTTCCAATCACGGTGGTGGCCCCGTTCAGAGGCATGACCAAGGTGCAGGTTATCAGGATTGGCAAAGGCTTACCGCTTGAGAAGACGATGTCCTGTGTACAGCCAAAGGGACAGGCCCACTGCGGCAGATGCAACAAGTGCGCAGAGCGCAAGCACGCGTTTGCTGATGCTGGCGTTAAGGACAAGACGATGTACGCTAAGAGCTAAGCTAATTTCATATGGCCGAGCATATAATTGTTATGAGGAAAACAGCTAGCAATGCCTTTTGGTCTAATTGGTTTTTTAATTTCTGACCCTATAAATTTCTTCAGAGCACTGCCATTAATTATTCTGACGATTGCTCTATCGATACTCTTGGCTATTACTGTACATGAGTTCGGTCATGCGGCAGTAGCAAATATTCTAGGAGACAGGACAGCTAGAAGTTTAGGTAGAGTTTCACTTAATCCTTTAAAACATCTGGACCCTCTAGGTACTTTATTTCTCGTAATAGTTGGGTTTGGGTGGGGAAAACCAGTTCCTGTAAATCCGTTTGGATTAAAAAATGCCCGTAGAGATATGGCTTTAGTAGCGCTAGCCGGACCCCTCACAAATATTCTTCTTGCTTGCGCCATAGGTTTTGTATTTCGCAGCAATGAATTTTTATTCAATGTGAGTGGCTATACAGACTCTATTTATCAATATCCTATCAATGAATTGGGTTGGCGAGTCGTGTTATCTCTAATGCTTAGCAGTCTCGTATTTTACAACCTATTTCTTGGAATCTTTAATTTAATCCCGATCGCGCCTCTGGATGGATCGAAGATACTAATGGGAATCCTTCCAAAACGACAGGCTGAATCGGTGGCACGATTGGAGCCATATGGCCCTGCTATAATCATCCTTATTGTCATGTTAGATATGTTTATGCTTGGTCGAGGCATATTTATAACTATCGTTGAACCGTTTGTTAAATTCTTTGTACAACTCTCCACTGGGATCAGCTTTAGATGAGTAAGAAAGTAGCCATCATAGGCACGGGACTCATCGGCACATCCATCGGGATGGCGCTGAAGAAAAGCCTTGGCGATAAGCTTGAGCTGGTCGGCCACGACAGGGATCCTGAGCGCTCACGGCAAGCTGTTCAGATGGGCGCGTTTCATAAATCTGAGGTTAACCTCCTCCGTACGATAGAAGACGCCGACGTCGTAATCCTAGCCGTACCGCTTGGCGCCATGCCAAGCATAATGAAGGATGCCTACGATTCATTTTCAACTAATTGCGTAGTGACGGATACGGGCAGCACGAAGGCGCAGGTAGTGAAATGGGCCGAAGAGCTTCTGCCGAAGCATGTGGCTTTTGTCGCAGCTCACCCTATGGCGGGACGTGAAATATCCGGCCCTGAGGGCGCGAAAGTAGACCTATTCGCTGGCGCGACATACTGCATATGCCCAACGGTCACGACGAAAAGGGATGCGCTCGATGTTGTTGTGGGCCTTGTGGAGTCAGTCGGCGCGAAGCCGCTTTTCATCGACGCCTATGAACACGATAGCTATGTTTCCTTTGTGAGCCACCTGCCTATAATAATCGCGTCGGCTCTTATTTCATCGACGAACAAAAGCGAGGGCTGGCGGGAGATTTCACGGCTCGCATCCTCAGGCTATAAAGATACCTCGCGTCTCGCTTCAGGCGACCCGGTGATGAATACGGACGTCTGCATGCTCAATAAGGAGCATATTTCAGCCAGGATAGACGATTACATCACGGAGCTTAAGAATTGGAAAACGCTTATCAACGGCGACGGCGTAGAGCTTGAAAAGCAGTTTACGCGCGTCTGGGAAGCGCGTGAGCGCGTTATAAGCGGTGCGGATATGACACAGGAGACCCGCCCGTTTGAGAAGATACCGAGCGCTACTGACTATCTTATGGGCACAGTTGCGACACGCAAGCTGAATGAAGCGCTCGATAAGTGGACTGAAGCCAAGGCTGCCAAAAACAAGAAGCGCTCTTAGCCTGGACCATGCGTAAAACAGTCAACCTGGTCCCATCCCTCACCGGCGAACTTACTATCCCGGGCGATAAGTCTGTCACTCACCGTGCTCTTCTTCTGAATGCCATAGGCCGCGGTAAGGCGAAGGTTACCAATGCTTCCTGTGGTGAGGATATCGCGGCTACGCTGGATTGCCTGCGCCTCCTGGGCGTGAACATCACACAAAAACCCGATGAGTTTCTGATAACCGGTGCCGGATTGCACGGCCTCAAAGAGCCGTCGACGATTTTATCGGCATCTCAAAGCGGCACGACGATGCGCCTCATGTCAGGGCTGCTCGCCGGGCAGGATTTCATGACGGTACTTACGGGCGACCGCGGACTGCTAAGCAGGCCGATGGACCGGGTGATAGAGCCTCTGCGTGAAATGGGCGCAACGATACTCGGCAGGAAGAACGACACGCTGGCGCCGCTGGCCATAAGAGGCGGACACCTGCATGGGGTGGACTACAAAACCAAGGTTGCGAGCGCGCAGGTGAAGTCCTGCATACTGCTTGCCGGCCTGTACGCCGACTCACAAACAACGGTCAATGAGCCCGCCTACTCACGCGACCATACGGAACTTATGATGGCGGCCATGGGCGTCAAGGTTGGCGTGAATGGGCACTCGATATCAATAACGCCGCCTAAAGAGCTAACGTGTGTGGATATTAATGTACCGGGCGATTTCAGCTCGGCGGCTTTCTGGATGGCCGCTGCGGTTATCCATCCAAACGCGAAGATAACCTTGCGCAACGTGGGAGTAAATCAAACACGGACAGGATTTCTAGACGTACTTGAGAAGATGGGAGCCAAGGTACGCCTCGAAAACAAGCGCATGGCAGGTGCGGAACCTGTAGCAGATATTATCGTCGAATCAAGCAACTTGCGCGGCGTAGAGATTGGAGCCGATATCATTCCACGGCTTATCGATGAGGCGCCTTCGCTCGCGTTGGTGGCGGCATTTGCATCAGGCATGACTGTAATACGGGATGCCGGAGAGCTCAGGCTGAAAGAATCTGACAGGATAAGCACCACCGTTGAAGAGCTTTCTAAACTAGGCGCAAAGGTGAGCGAAGAAGGCACAAGCACTATCATCATAGAAGGCGGCGCACGCATGCATGGCGGCAAGTGTACTAGCCACGGTGATCACAGGCTCGCGATGACACTGGCGGCCGCAGGTGTTGCCATCAAAGGCCCCGTAAAGATTGACGGAGCAGAATCAGTCGATAAATCGTATCCAACTTTCTGGAAAGACCTGGCTAAGCTCTCAGCAGCTTCCAGAGTGTAGTCTCAGAAATTATGGAAGTTGTTCAGTCCCATCTGTACCCACACCCACAGCTTATAGTCATATCCGGGCCATCCGGTGTCGGCAAAGATTCAATCATCGACCTGATGAAGCAGAGGCAGAGGCCTTACTACTTCTGCGTCACGGCCACCACACGAGCGAAACGTCCGAATGAGGTAGACGGCGTTCATTACCAGTTCATGACCAGGGAGATATTCGAGCAAATGCTCGGCGGCGGCGATTTTCTGGAGCATGCGTTTGTATACGGCAACTGGTACGGTGTGCCCAAACCTCAGATCAGGCATGCCCTGGCGGATGGCAAAGACGTTATTCTGAAAGTGGATGTGCAGGGTGCCGCTACGATAAAAAGACTCGTTCCAAATGCCGTGTTCATTTTCGTTGCGCCTGGGTCAATGGCGGACCTCGCTAAGAGATTGCAGGCGCGCAAGACTGAATCCAGCACGGATATGGACTTGCGGCTGAAAACGGCAGAAGCTGAGATGAAAGAATTGATTAAGTTCGATTACCTGGTAATGAATCCTGACAGCGGCCTCGATCAGTGTGTGTCTGTGATAGAGGCGATAATTTCGGCAGAACGCAGCAAAGTCGAGCCGCGCGTAATCAAGCTTTAACCGCTCCACGAGATTTGTCCTTTGATTAGCCATGAATTACAATTCTCCTCAAACTGTTTTATGGAGGGTCCATGTACGGTACTATATTTCGAATGAAGGTCAAGGCCGGTAAAGAGCAGGATTTAATCAAGCAGATGGACGACTGGGATGAGAGCCGACGCCCGAAGACTTAGGGGTTTATCGGATCGTTCATATTGATGCCGGATAAGAATACGGATGAAATCATGGGTGTTGTGATATTCACCAGCAGGACAGCCTATGTTAATAACGCAAAAGATCCGTAGCAGGACAAATGGTTCCGCAAGATAAGGACATACCTTAAAGCAGATCCCGAATGGAATGATTGAGAGTATGTATGGGGAGAGTATGCAGGACCCAAGTCTGTTAAAGCAGCGGTCCATTAAGACGTATGAGAATCAATAAGGGTATCTCTGAAGACAGGAGCAAGCCGCTATCACTCGGCGCAGGCTGGGGCCATCGCGAGCCAATGTCGATCGTCCAGCTGATCGAGGCAAGCGACGTGTCCGCAGAAGTGGCGTCATTGCTCTGGCTCGTAATGAGCTATCGTGTCTCTGCCATATCGGCGGCCATGCCTCAGATGTCAGGCAAAAGCACCATGATGAACTGCCTGCGCGATTTTATTCGGCCCGATGAGAAGCTCTACTACTTGCAGGGAAGGTTTGAGGATTTCACTTTTCTCCCGTCCACGAAACCAGCCAACTCTGTGCTAATAGCAGAAGAGCTGAGTGACCATACACCGAGCTACGTATGGGGAGAAGGCGCGCAGCATCTGTTCTCGCTGCTGCCTGACGGTTACCGCATGCTGTCCACCATGCACGCAAGCACGGCCGAAGAGCTGCTTGGAGGGCTCAGCGAGTGGCTCGGAATACCAATCGAGCAGCTTGAGCATGTAGGCATGATTGTGAACCTTGCAGCGGGGCGCAGACCGCCGAATGTCCCACTGCGCGAAGGAATAGCCGCCGAAGACCGTTTGTACAGGCTAACGATGGTCTCCCTGATCAGACGCCCAAAAGGCGATGACCAGAGCCTAATGATTGAGCCGCTTGCGGAATGGGTAATGGATAAGGATGAGCACACCGTAAATGAGAATGCTTTAAACATACTGTCC
>SHYL01000051.1 GCA_009692825.1 Dehalococcoidia bacterium
AGTGTTCCCTTGCGTGTGAATTTAAATATCTTCGGACCGAACCCAACACCGAATTCAAGTACCTGAATACCTGAAGCTTTAGCCGCGAAGAAATGTCCAAGCTCGTGAATTATTACGAGGAGCCCGAACACAAGAACTGCAGCTAGTACAAATAGCATTTATACAGGTACCTTATTGGATGTAAATTCTCTGGCCCAGGAGTCAGCTAGCAGTATATCTTCAAGTCCCGGGTCTTTTACAGGATTATGGGCATTTAATGCCGATTCTACAAGGCTCGGAATGTCCATAAATCCGATTCTTTTCTTTAGGAACAGTCCGACAGCAGTTTCGTCAGCTGCAGCAAGCACGGCCGGAAATGTCTTCCCCCTAGCTCCAGCATTTAGGGCAAGCTTGAAACAGGGATACCTATCGATGTCCATTTGCTCGAATGTCAATTTGCCAGCTTTTACGAAATCTACAGATGGCAGGTCGGAGTTTTCCCACCGCTCTGGATATGTCATTGCCAGCTGGATGGGCACTCGCATGTCTGGAATACCAAGCTGAGCTTTTACTGAGCTATCGTAAAACTCAACCATGGAGTGGATGATGCTCTGAGGGTGTATCACCACTTCGATTTGTTCAAACGGCATGCTGAACAGCCAGTGAGCTTCTATGACTTCAAGACCTTTGTTCATTAATGAAGCGGAATCTATCGTTATCTTTTTACCCATTCTCCAGGTTGGATGATGCAGCGCTTCCTCTGGGGAAACTTTCTTAAGGCTTTCTAATGGGGCAGATCTGAATGGGCCGCCTGAAGCTGTAAGGATGATTTTTCTTACAGGCGATGTTTCTCCCCTGAGGCATTGCCAAATAGCGCTGGGTTCGCTGTCTACCGGGAGTATTTGCCCATGATTCCGTTTGGCTTCCGTCATCAGATGCTCGCCGGCCATGATTATCGGTTCTTTGTTGGCTAGGGCAACGGTTTTGCTGTGACGTAAAGCTGTCAGAATCGGGCTTAGTCCTGCTGCCCCCACCAGGCCCGCTATAACAAGTTCGGTCTCGCTTGCGGAAACCATTTCTTCCATCCTCGCGAAGCGTGTTTTTGCTTTAAGAGTTTTAATAGGAAAAGACTCGTCTTTGGAGAATACGTATTTTGGTTTGAACTCTTCAACTTGAGACGCGAGCAACTCAGAACTAAGGCCTGCGGCAAGTCCTACAATCCTGAATTTGTCAGGGAAATGTCGAACAATATCTAGCGTCTGCTTTCCTATGGAGCCGGTAGAGCCTAGGACTACGATATTTTTGACTGGCATGGAGATTATCCCCTAGTGAAAAAATAATAGATGACTGGGATGGAGAATACTAGGGAGTCCATCCTGTCCAATATCCCACCGTGGCCCGGAATTATCTCACCAGTATCCTTAACGTTTACGCTACGTTTTATCATTGACTCTACCAAGTCGCCTATCTGCGAGACCACTCCTATAACAGCGCCAGCAGCGAGCGCCTCGCCGACAGGTATGAAATCGAACGGAATTGAGATTACCCACGCCGCAAGCACGCCGCCTATAAATCCAAAGACGGCGCCTTCTTTTGTTTTTCCATGGCTGATCGATGGCGCCAGCTTATGCCGTCCGAACGCCCATCCGCCAAAGTAAGCGGCGATGTCGACTGCGAACGTGGCGAATACAGCGATGAACAGCCATCCCTTGCCGTCGTCAGTATTCCTTAGGAGGATTGCATGTGCGGGAAGCCATGCCGCATACAGGAGTCCGAGGCTGGTCCACGCCCAGCTGTGGAATGGATTGCCCCGCCTCCGGATTAGGAGTCCCACCAACGGCAACATTACTGCGCCTGCCACTACAAACCCTATGGAAGCGTCTTGCCAGGCGCTTATCGCAAAGAATGGCGCGTAGAGTACGAACAATTTAACAGGGGAGGCACTGTCATGTTCAGCCATCTTAAAAAATTCCCAGACGGCGACTGTCGTTGCTACAGCAATGAGGGGTACCAGGACATGGTTGCCATACCACGCGACCACGATGAGGGATGGGATTCCTATGATGCCTGTTAGGGAGCGTAGTGCGAGGTTGCTGATATCCTGCTTATTTCTAACTTCAACAGCCAAAGTTACCTAGCCTACACGTGGGGTTGAGATTGAATTGGCCAATTGTTAAAGTTCTCTAGACGAGTTTAGCGAAGCTAAACGGCCATGAGTTCTGCCTCTTTCTTTTTAACCAAGTCATCTATTTGAGCAATGAATTTATCTGTTACTGCCTGAAGCTGGTCCTGGGCACGTCTTACATCATCCTGCGAGGCCATCTTATCCTTTTCAAGGGCACGGATTTCGTCCTGTACTTCTCTGCGTACATTTCTGAGGCTTACCTTGCCCTCTTCTACCCGCTTCCTGACCGTTTTGACCATTTCCAGGCGTCTTTCTTCAGTGAGTTGTGGTATTGCAAGCCTTATAACCGTTCCGTCATTTGAAGGATTAAACCCGAGGTTTGCTTTAAGGATGGCCTTTTCAATGCTCTGTATCGCGGTTTTATCCCAGGGCTGTACTGTTATCAATCGGGCTTCGGGAGCGGAAATATTTGCAAGCTGGTTCAGCGGCATTGTAGCGCCGTAATGTTCTACCAGGAGACCCTCTACTAGAGATGGGTTTGCGCGTCCGGTGCGGATACCGCTCATATCTTTTACGAGCGCCTCTATAGCTTTTCTCATCCTGGCGTCTGCTGTTACCAATTTTTCCTGCGTCGTCATAACGTTCCTCTCATCAGGGAACTAATTCTGCAAGTGTTGTGTCATTATCTGCGGTAACGAGTGTCCCTATTGCTTTTCCGGACATCGCTTCTACAAGACTATCCTTTTTCATAAGGTCGAATACCTTAATCGGCAGGTTGTTGGTCATGCACATCGTTAGTGCGGTGCTATCCATAACCTGTAGCCTGCGGTTTAACACATCTATATATGAAATTGTCGCGAACTTTTTAGCCTTCGGGTTCTTAAGCGGGTCTGAATCATAAACCCCGTCAACTTTGTTCTTAGCCATGAGCAGCACTTCCGCGCCGATCTCTACAGCTCTCAGTGCCGCGGCAGTATCAGTTGTCATAAACGGGTTTCCTGTGCCTGCGGCGAATATGACGACTCTGCCCTTTTCAAGATGGCGTATCGCTCGCCTGCGTATATAAGGCTCTGACACAGCCTGGATCGTGATAGCTGACTGCGTCCGCGTATCGACGCCTATCTGTTCGAGTGAATCCTGGAGTGCAAGTGCATTAATAACGGTTGCCAGCATGCCTGCGTAGTCCGCTGTCGCTCTGTCCATGCCGGTCTCTTCAGCAGAGGAGCCGCGCCAGAAGTTTCCTCCGCCAACAACGAGTGCCAACTGTACACCTGTCTGGCGAGCGGCCTTTACTTCCTGCGCCATGTACTTGACCGCAATCGGGTCGACTCCGAACCCACGGCTACCCATGAGGGATTCGCCGCTGAGCTTCAGCAGGACACGTGAATAAAAGGATTTTGGCATTGGCATATGGATATATAGAAGACCTTGCGTCTTATTCTACTATTGTTTGCGGGAAGAAAGAACCGAAATTAGTCGCCCAGTTCAAAGCGAGAGAACCGTCGTATCTTAATGTTCTCGCCAGTTTTTGCTATGAGAGCTGTTACTAGGTCTTTTATCGTCTTGGACTGGTCTTTTATGAAAGGCTGTTTTAAGAGGACTGCAGATTCCTTGTCACCGCTGAAACCATCAGGTACATCTTCCTCGTTAAGGAACTGTGGCCTAAGTGCGGCGACCTGCATAGCGATATCGTGCGCCAGATTTTTAAACTCTTCTGTTCTGGCTACAAAATCCGTCTCACAGTTAAGCTCTATCATCGCGCCGATTCTTCCGCCAGCGTGTATATAGGGCTCTATAACACCTACCATGGTCTTGCGCTCTGCTCTTTTTGCCGCAGAAGCCAGGCCCTTTTCTTTGAGAATCTGCTCAGCTTTGCTGAGGTCTCCATTAGCCTGCTCGATAGCATTTTTGCAGTCGATTATTCCTGCGCCTGTTTTTTCACGCAGGGCTTTTATTGCATCGGCACTAACTGGCAAATCTTCCTCCCAGAAGTCGCGGTAACTGGTGCTTAGTTAAGAGGCTGAACGCGCTTGGAGGGCTGCAGCTAGGGTCTCGGCATTTTGTGCAGCCAGGACATCTGCGCGCATCTGGCGCATCGCCATACCTTCCACGCATGCGTCTGCTATTCGGCTTGTGACCAACTTAATGGAGCGGATAGCGTCATCATTGCCTGGAATCGGGTAGTCGATCAAATCAGGGTCGCAGTCAGTGTCAACGATGGCTACGACAGGAATCCCTACGCGGATCGCTTCCGCGACAGCGTTCTTTTCCTTGCCGGGATCAATCACAAAAAGTACTCCAGGCATCTTTGTCATAGTCTTCACGCCACCGAAGGCTTTGTTCATCTTGAAGACTTCTTCTTCCAGCTTGGCAGCCTCTTTCTTTATAAGAGTGCTGAACTGGCCGCTTGCTTTTCTGTTCTCAAGGCGAACAAGGTGATTGATTCTAGACTGCATGAGTGAAAAATTAGTAAGGGTACCGCCCAGCCAGCGCTGGTTAACATAGAACATACCCGCGCGTCTGGCTTCGGTCTCCACTGTCTCCTGTGCCTGGTTCTTGGTACCAACGAACAGGATGCTCTCGCCTCCAGCAACGCGGTCCCTGATATAGGTGCAAGCCTTTATCAGGAGTCCAAGTGTCTGCTGCAGGTCTACGATGTGTATGCCGTTACGTTCTGTAAAGATAAATTGCTTCATTTTCGGGTGCCAGCGTCTCGTCTGGTGGCCGAAATGAACGCCTGCTTCCAAAAGCGTTTTCATTGAAACGCCATCCTGGGCAGGTATGGGCATCGCAACTTCCGGAGCTGTTTGCACCGCAACAGCGGAAGTTTCTATTGTTGGGTTTTCTTGATGGTGTTGTTCCACGGTTCCTTTTGCAATATAAGTGAATTTATTAGCGGGTGTACGAGTATAACATATGACTTTTGAAACCGGCAAACAGAATATGGCATCTTCGTTTGACTCTAAAAGTGTGCGAATTTACAATGGGTTCAGTAACTAGTCAGGAAACCAATATGAGTGTAGAGAGGCATGTCTCTGCAGGTGGTGTCGTTTTTAAAGAGGACGGTGGGCAGCTAAAGTTTGCTTTATGCGGTAGGTTCACGCCCAAGCTGTGGGCACTACCCAAAGGCACTCCGAAGCCCGGGGAGAGTGTTGAACAAACTGCTATAAGGGAGGTCGCTGAGGAGACCGGTCTTGAGGTAAGTATTTGCGCGCCTGTCGGCAGCATTAACTACTGGTTTCGAGCGGACAATAACAGGATTAATAAGACAGTCCATTTTTTCCTGATGTCTGTAACCGGCGGCTCCACAACCCTTCATGACGCCGAGTTTGATACAGTTGAATGGTTTCCAACCGAGGAAGCGCTGCGCGTCCTTTCCTATAAGAGTGAAGGGCAGATAGTACAAAAAGCCATTGGAGTGATTGGAAACCTTAAGAATGAACGAACCATACTTAATAGCTCTAAAGGGTGAACGCGTTGTCCTGAGGGACAAAAAATTATCCGACGCTGCTGACGATTACAAATGGAGGCTCGACGAAGAGCTTACCCGTCTTGATGCTGCGCCCCCCCTTAGACTCTCGTACCGGGAGTACATGCTTTTCTATCCGGAAGAAATCGATTATCCGTCACCAGGCCGCAGGCGTTTTGGCATTGATACAGTCGATGGCAAGCATATTGGCAACTGTATGTACTACGATATCGACCTCCGCGGCGGTCAAACCGAGATGGGCATCATGCTCGGAGACCGTGATTACTGGAGTAAAGGTTACGGTTCTGATGCGGTACGCACACTCTTGGACTACATTTTCGTGCACACGCCTATATCTCGAGTCTACCTTCACACCCTGGACTGGAATATCAGGGCCCACAAATCGTTTCAGAAAGCTGGCTTTGTTCCTATAAAGAACGTGAGAAGGGACAGCTATAACTTCCTTCAGATGGAGATATTGAAGGAGTGGTGGCAAGAGCAGAAAAACAAGGAGAATGGCAAGAAGGCTTCGGAGCCTACACGACCTTCTCCAACGGTGCGTAGCTAAGCAGAAGTCTTTTTACTCCCGCTGTTCCTTTGAACGCCACCGTAACCTCATAGTCCTGCCCATTGGGCACGCAGTTGACCACGACACCCTCCCCGAACGTCGCATGTCTTACATGATCGCCAGCCTTGTAATCGGGCGCCGGCTTCGCATCCTGTGAGGCCAACGGAGCATTACCACCCCAGGGGATACGTTGCGGCTTTGGGTATTGCGTTTGAAGCGACAGATTCAGTCGAGCCTGCTTCTCTGCCTGCGCAGGAGTTGTTATCAGGTTGCGAGGGATGTCATACAGAAATCTTGACGGCTGATTGGCGCCCGTCACTCCTCTGAAAGCCCTGCGGAATGCTCTTATGAGATACAGCCTCTTCTCAGCTCTTGTCATACCGACATAGAAAAGTCGGCGCTCCTCTTCCATCTCGTCGTGTGATTCGTTATCGTCGTCTATTGCTCTCTGGTGCGGCAGCAGGCCTTCCTCCAGCCCAATAATGAATACGACTGGATACTCCAGCCCCTTCGCCAGATGTAAAGTGATGAGAGTTACCGCTTCTCCGCCATCGTCCATGCCATCGACATCGGATACCAGGGCTACGTTTTCGAGGAATGATTGTAGGCCTTCTTCCGGCATCATCTGCTTATATTCAGAGGCGACAGTTCTAAGTTCCTGAAGGTTTTCCCATTTGGTTTCGCCTTCCTCGTCTTCTTCCAGGTAGCTCTTGTAGCCAGTGTCCTTCATAATGGCGTCAAGCAGCTGGACCATGTCCATATTCTTGCTTTTTTCTATCAGGCCATTTATCAGATTTAAGAAACCAGCCAGCGCCTGCACGGTGCGGGCATTGAAGGGCGATTCGGTTTTGTCCTCTTGTTTGGCAGGTTCCTCAGCATTTGCTAGAAGTTGAAGAGCGGCATATGGAGGTATATTCATGCTATGCGCCCACTTCGTGAGTTCTTCAACCGAGCGGTCGCCGATGCCGCGGGTCGGCACATTTATGATTCTGGCCATACTGGCTGAATCGAAGGGATTCTGCATTAAACGCAGATATGCGAGGGCGTCTTTGACCTCTTTGCGTTCGTAGAATCTGAGGCCGCCGACCAGTCTATAAGGTATGCCGTGGCGTAGGAAGGCCTCTTCCAGCGCCCTCGACTGTGCATTGGTTCGATACATGACAGCGATGTCTCCGGGGTCGAACGTTTTCCGTTTCGTTAATATGTCGGTTTCCCTTACGACGAACTGCGCTTCCTCTTTCTCGTTGTACGCTTCAACAACAAGGATGGCCTGGCCCGCTTCGTTATCAGTCCAAAGCTGTTTCTGCTTGCGCTGCTTATTGGCAGAAATCATGGTCGTAGCGGCTTCCAGGATAGTTTTTGTGCTTCGGTAGTTTTGGTCCAGCGTTATTACTTTGGCCTCCGGGTAATCCTTCTCGAAGTTCAGGATATTCCGTATGTCTGCCTGCCGCCATGAATATATTGATTGGTCCGGGTCTCCAACAACGCAT